>JAKAZJ010000514.1 GCA_021826565.1 Pseudomonadota bacterium
CCCAGGATGCCGCCGCGGCACCCCGTTCGAGGCCGGGCTGGCGAGCGACACCCCCGCGCTGTCGTAGTGCTGGTCCGGAAACCATCCGGAATCGTACCAGACCCCCAGCTTGTAGGTGCCGTCCAGACCGTTGGATCGGCGGGACTGGTAGTCGAGCTCGGCGATCCACAGCGCGCCGGTGTTGCGGTTGAATGCCAGGCCGGCGGCCTCGGCGCCGCGCAGTTGGGAATCATCGGCGAACGGCCCGCCGGGCGGATTGTCGTCGAACACCCCGGCCAGCACGGTCAGCGCCTTGGTCGGATGCGCGCGCACCCGCACGCCGAGCGCGGATAGCGGATAGGCCGGCCCGCCCGCATAGAGATCGGCCGACGGCAGCATCGGCCAGCCCATCATCGTGTTGATGAACAGACCGGAGCCGTGGCTGGTGATGAACTCGTTGTCGATGCTCTGCTGACCGAGCTTCACATCGACCCGGCCGCCGAAGAAGGATTGCTGGTACCACAGTTCCCACAGCCGCGTGGCGCGGTTGGCCTCGATCCCGCTTGCGGTTTGCAGCGTGTCCAGATTATCCGCGCTCAGGTTGCGGCCGTGGATTTGCAGCGCGCTCACGTTGAAGATCCCGCCCGACCAGCCGAACGCCTGGCGTGTATCGAGCCCGAGGCTCATTTCGGTCAGGCCTTCGTAATCCGCGCCGCGGCGCAACCCGCCGGTGAGGTTGCCCAGCACCTCGCTGGTTTCCTGCAACCCGAGCGTGATGCCGGCCCGCCCCAGCGCCGTACGCAGGCCCAGCGGATCGCCGAGCAGACTGCTTCGGTCCCAGAGGTCGGTGGGCGGAGCGGTGGGCGCGGGTTGCGCGCGGGCGGCGGCGTGGCTGGCCAGCAGCATCAGGCCCACCATCGCCGCCAGCGCGCGACGCGACGGCAGCGCGGTCCCGATCATCGCAGCGCCACCACGCGCCCGGTGCTGGAGGCGACATAAAGAAGCCGCTCCCCGGGCACGGGCGCGGTCAGCACCGCATCGCTGGCATAGCGCCACAACATCCGCCCCGAGTCCTGGGCGAACGCCGCGACCGCGTGATCGCCGATCTTCAGTACCACCGCGCCGTGCCACGGCGTCGGCGCCGAGAACGGCGTGCCACCCAGCGCGGCGGACCATAGCGGTTTCCCGCCGGTCGCGGCGTAGGCGCGCAATTCCCCGGCGCGGTTGGCCACGATCACCGCCGGTCCGGCCAGTACCGGTGCGAAATCGGTGTAATCCGCCATGCGCGCCTGCCAGAGCTGTTTGCCCGCACCCAGCGTCAGCGCGGACAAGCTGCGATCCTCCGACGTCAGATAGACGGTCCTGCCGCGCCGCGCGACGGCGCTGTCGATCGGCCCGTTGGTCATGAAGCTCCAGCGCGGCTTGCCGCTGGCCAGATCATAGGCGTGCAGCGTGCCGCCGCGATTGCCGATCACCACGATCCCATCGGCGACCATGGGCGCGGCGACGAAGCCGTAGCCGGTGACCGCGCGCCAGCGCACCGCGCCGGTCTTGGCATCGAGCGCGTAGACGTCGTGATCGGCGGAGCCGAACACCACCAGGCCGCCGGCCTCTACCGGCGCGGTCAATCTCGCGCCATCGCCACGGAACTGCCAGACCCGCCGCGACGGAATCCGGCCCGTCGGCGCGAACGCATACAGGCTGTGTCCGTCGGTTTGTGCCAGCAGCAGCTTGCCGGCCATGTGGGTATCGTGGCTGCACATGCATTCCGGCGGCTGGGTGCGCGCGTAGTGCCAGATCATCTGCCCGGTGGCCGCGTCCAGTGCGCGCATGAAATGGGTCGCGCCGATATCGGAGGCGACGAACACCTGGCCGCCGGCGACCGTGGGCGACTTCTGGATCGCCCCGCCGGTTGCAAAACGCCAGGCGGGCCGCCCGGTCGCGCGATCGAGCGCGAACAGGTTCCACCCCTCGGGCTGCGTGCTGGCGATCAGGACGCGCTGCGCGCCGGCGCGCGGTGCGACATAGATCGGCGCGCCGAGTTGTGCCGACCAGGCGATCGGCGCCGCCGGCGGGGCAGCCTGGGCGAAGGGGGGGCGGCAGGTCGCGCCCAGCAGCACTGCGAGCACCCCAGCTGCGAGGCGGGGGACTGCGCAGGCGGCGGGGCCAACGGGAACGCGCAAATGCTGCGCGGGGCGCGCTGCGGGGAGTACGGATCGCATGAGCTGGGACTCCGTGATCGCTGGGGTCGGATGGCGCAAGACGGCGCTGCGCAGGCGAAACCTCAGAGCGTGAAAACAATCGAACCGGTGCAAGAACGCCCGTCGTCATGGCTCGGGTCTGCACGCGGTTTTGGCGGCCGGCGGGCAGTCCTTCGCGAACTCTCAGGCGATCGGCGGCGGCCCGCGCGGCGCGGCGGCGAGCGCGAACAGACGGGGCGGGGCCATGGCAAAGGGCAATCGCGCCGCCATGCGGAATGCCGTGCCGCGTGAAGGCGGCAGCGGCAGCGGTGTCGCCGGCAGCGCCACCGGCATCGCCAGCGCCTGGCAGACCGCCGGGACGGCGCGCGCCGGCGGCAGTTTCCCCCGGATTGGGCCATGATGGGGGCCGGTATGGCAGATCGGGCCGAACCCGAGCAGAAGCAGGACCGGCTGGGGCACCGCGGCGGCCCAGGCGAGCTGTCCTGCCAGCGCCAGCAGCGCGGCGGTGAGACCCGGACGGTGGAGGCGACGGAAGCGGGCCACGGCGACCGTCATACCAGCCCTGCGCGCCTCTTCAAGCCGCATGT
>JAKAZJ010000515.1 GCA_021826565.1 Pseudomonadota bacterium
GGTCCGCCGATCGGAGATTCGCCGAAAGCACGAAACGACGTAGCGCGTCGTCCACGATCAGGTCGGCCCGGAACCCGGCGGCGATCTGCTGGCCGCGATAGATCACGGGGACGGGAACCTGGCGCGCGAAGGGGATCGCGGTCGCCGCGAGCTCGAAGCACAGCGCCTCCTCGTAAACGGACTCCAGCAATCCCGGTCCGAGGTGCCGGTGCACCGCGATCGCCAGGCCGATCACCCGTTCCGTGCGTGTCGCGTCGAGCAGCAAGCGCATCGCCAAGGCTTTGCTCATTCCAACGACGGCATCCAAGCACCAGTATGATGCCGTCCGCGCCACCATGGAGACACCGACGAAATGTGAGTTCGGCATCGAAACTCATCCTCGGACTGGTGGTGCCGGCGGAAGTGCCGAGCGGTTATCCTGCAACATCGCGCCGTGGGCGGCGGGCGGAAGAACCGGTCCGTGCTCCGGTCCCGCCAAGGCGGCTTGGACGCTCGGCCGATCCGAACCCAGGATCGCTGTGCCGGCGGTCGAGCGGCACGACACACGAAAGGACGCGGGGTGTGGACCTGGCGCCCATGCTGGGCCATGCTGCATGCACGTGTTCAAGCTGTCCGCGTTGCGACAGATGCCTTCCGAACCCGGTGTGCGGACAGCCCCGGCCATAGGTCCCCCTCCGCCTGCGGGCGGATGACGGAACGAAGGAGCTGCGCATGGATTTCGAAGACTCCCCCGACGAAGCCGAGTTTCGTGCCGCGGCTCGCGCGTTCCTGGACGCCAACGCCGAACGCCGCAAACCCGGCGCCGTCGAAGGCTACCGCCGCGGCCAGGACAAGCCCGGCGCGCTGGCGGCAGCCAAGGATTTCCAGCGCCGCAAGGAAGCGGCGGGATTTGCCGGCATCAACTGGCCGATCGAGTGGGGTGGGCGTGGCGGCACGCAGATCCAGCAGATCATCTATGACCAGGAGGAAGCGGGCTACGACGTGCTGACCGGCATTTTCGGCATCGGCATCGCGATGGCGCTGCCCACCATCTGCACCTGGGGCACGGACGCGCATCGCGCCCGCTTCGCCCCGCCCGGCCTGCGCGGGGAGGAAGTGTGGTGCCAGTTGTTCTCGGAACCCGCGGGCGGATCGGACCTGGCCGCATTGCGCACGCGCGCGGTGCGCGACGGCGACGGCTGGGTGGTGAACGGGCAGAAGATCTGGACCTCGGGCGCGCATTATTGCGATTTCGGAATTCTGGTGGCGCGCACCGATCCCGACAAGCCCAAGCACGAGGGGCTGAGCTATTTCATCCTGGACATGAAATCCCCGGGCGTGGAAATCCGTCCGATCCGCCAGATCTCGGGCTCGGCGCATTTCAACGAGGTGTTCTTCACCGATGTCCGCATCGCCGATGACCGCCGCGTCGGCCCGGTGGGCGCCGGGTGGAAAGTGGCGCTGACCACCTTGATGCGCGAACGCTACGGGATGCGTGTCTCCCCCGGACCCGATTTCGACGAGGCGTTCGCGCTGGCTCGCGACCTCACCCTGGAAGACGGGCCGGCGCTGGGCAACGCCGCGGTGCGCGAGAAACTGGCCGAGTGGTACACCCGCACCCAGGGCCTGCGCTTCACCAAGTTCCGCACCATGACAGCGCTATCGCGCGGCCAGACACCGGGGCCGGAATCCTCCATCATCAAGCTGGTGGCGGCGAACAAGCTGCAAGAGATCGCCGCCTGGGGCCTCGACCTGCTGGGCATCGCCGGAGCCGAGGCCGGGATGGACATGCCGATGGAGGGGTTGTTCGAGGAAGCTTTGCTCTACGCTCCGGCCCTGCGGATCGCCGGCGGCACCGACGAGATCATGCGCAACATCATCGCCGAGCGCGTGCTGGGTCTGCCGCCCGATATCCGCGCCGACAAGGGGATGGCGTTCCGCGACGTGCCGACCGGGCCGCGCTAGGCATCGGACTGCCGCCCGTCGGCCTGGCCGCGGCGGATCATCGGTCGAGCGGCTTTTCCATATAGACCCGGTGCAACCCGTGCTCGGTCACGCACCGTGTTTCCGCGAATCCGCCCCGCGCATACAACGCGATATTCTCCGTCATCGCCGCATTGGTGTACAGCAGCAACCGCGCGTAGCCGCTCGCCCGCGCGGTCTGTTCCGCGAACGCCAGCAAGGTCCGGCCGTGGCCGCGCCCCTGGAAGGCGGGGGCGACGGCGACGTTCTCGATCATCAGGGCGGTGGCTTCGGGGATCAGGACCAGCACGCCGACCAGGTCGCCAGCGTCTTCCAGCACCACCACCTCGCCGCGCGCGATCGCGCCGGCGTAATCGGCGGTCATGGGGGCGGGTTCGCGGCCGATGCGCGGCACCCAGCTTGCGTATGCGGCACGGACCAGGGCGGTGACGGCACCAACCTCGGCGCTGTGGGCGGGGCGGAGCTGCGGCATCGCGTGTGTCCGAGGGGTGCGTTAGGATGACGCCAGATGCGTCAGGCCAGGGTTATGCGGTCGAGAAGACTCGAACTTCCACGGGGTTTCCCCCACAAGCACCTCAAGCTTGCGCGTCTACCATTCCGCCACGACCGCATCGTGGGCGGGGCCGTATAGCCCATGGCCCAGGCGCTATCAATCGACCTGGCAATCGACCCGGCCATCGCCCCGGAGTGGCGCGTGACGCCGGGCCTGACCCGCTATCCCGACGCGCTGGCCGCCATGGCCGCGCGCGTCGCCGCGATCGCCGCCGGGGACGCGCCCGAGCAGGTCTGGCTGCTGGAA
>JAKAZJ010000516.1 GCA_021826565.1 Pseudomonadota bacterium
CTGGCCCGGCAACCACCCAGCGCCGCTGCGCGCCTGGACCGCAGAAGAACTGGCACGCCTGCCCACGTATTACGTGATGGACCGCGATCGTACCATGGCCGAGACGGTCGCCCCGGAGCTGCCCGCAACCGTCCCCGCTTGGCTGACCGAAGCCGAACTGGCCGTGTATGCGGGCGAATACACCCGCACCGGGTTCCAGGGCGGGCTGCAATGGTATCGCTGCCGCACCCAGGATGTGGGCCTGGCCGAACAGCAGATTTTCGCCGGATGCAAGATCGCGGTCCCGGCGATGTTCCTGGCCGGGGACAAGGATTGGGGCGCGTTCCAGACCCCGCGCGCGCTGGAGCGGATGGCCAGCCATGGCTGCGCCGATCTGCGCTTCCGCCACCTGATCCCGGGCGCCGGCCATTGGGTGCAGCAGGAACAGCCGGCGGCGGTGACGGCGGCCTTGCTCGGGTTCCTGCGCAGCCTGCCGTGACCCCGGTCCTGCCCTGGCTGCTGGCGCTCGGCCTGGGCTTCTTCTTCGGCCTGGCGTTCGAGGAGTTCCACGCAAGCGGCCATCAAAAGCGCCCCGGCGGGATCCGTAGCTTCCCGCTGCTGGCGCTGACCGGTGCGGCGCTGGAACGGCTGGACCCGGACCCGCCCTGGCTGCTGGGCGCGGGGCTGCTGGTGCTGGGCGCGTGGCTGGCGTTGTACTACGCGCGCCACATGACCGAGCCGGATGCCGACGGGCTGCCGAATGTCGGGCTGATGGCGCCCGTGTGCAACCTGCTCGCGTTCCTGCTTGGACCGCTCGCGCTGACCGCGCCGGCATTCGTCCCCGTGGGCGTGACCGTCGCCGCCGTGCTGCTGCTGACCGCGCGCGAGGAGCTGCACGATCTGGCGCGCCGGATCGAGCTGGCGGAGATCGTCAATGCCGGGCGGTTTCTGCTGATCACCGGGCTGGTGCTGCCGTTGCTGCCGGACCGGCCGCTCACCGCCCTGACCAGCATCACGCCGCATCAGGCCTGGCTCGCGCTGGTGGCGATCAGCTCGATTTCGTACGCCAGCTATCTGCTGGGTCGCTACGTCGTGCCGGCCGGGGCGGGGCTGCTGACGGCGTTGCTGGGCGGGCTGTATTCGTCCACCGCGACCACGCTGGTGCTGGCGCGGCGCGCGCGCGGCGGCAGCGCGGATACCGAAACCCAGGCTGGAATCGTGCTGGCGAACGCGGTCATGTATGCGCGGCTGTTGGTCGTGGTGGCGGTGTTCGACCACGCGCTGGCCGCGCGGCTGGTGGTGCCGCTGCTGGGGCTGTCCGGGCTGGGCGCGATGCTGGTTCTGGCCTGGCTGGTGCCGCGGCGCCGGCGCGCGCCGGCGGCACCGGCCGCGCATGGCTGGGGCAACCCGCTGAGCCTGGGGACCGCGGCAAGCTTCGCGGTGCTGTTCGTCGCGGTCTCGATCGCTGTCGGCATCGTGGTACGCCGCTTCGGCGCGCCGGGCCTGCTGGCGCTGGCGGGTCTGGTCGGTGTCACCGATATCAACCCGTTCGTGCTCAGCCTGGCCCAGCATGGGGCCGGGATCATGTCCACCGGGCTGCGGGCCGAGGCGGTGCTGCTGGCGGCGGCGTCCAATACCGTGTTCCAGGCCGCCTACGCGGCGGCGTTCTCGCGCCTGCTCGTCGGTTGGGCGCCGCTGGCGGGGCTGGCGGTGCTGGCCGCGGCGGGGGTGGGCGCGGCGCTGTGGGTGGGCTGACCGCGCGCGCTGCCAGGTGGGCTTTCAGGCCGTTGCGGGGGGCGGCGGTGGACGTTCCGAACGTTCCGGCCCGGTTGCCGCGGCGGCGGTGGCGAGCCAATCCAGCGCGTCCTGCAGGATGATCGCCGCGGCCAGCCGGTCCACCGCGGCGCGGCGCGCGGCGGTGCTGAGCCGGGTGTGTTCGGACAGGAAATCGGCCGCGGTGGCGGTACTGAGCCGTTCGTCCTGCATCGCCGCGGGCAGCGCGGTGGCCTGCGACAATGCCAGCGCCCAGTCCCGCGCGGCCTGGGCGGCGGGGCCGAACGCCCCGTCCATCTGCAGCGGCAGGCCGACGATCAGCCCGCCCACATGCTGCGCCCGCGCGATCGCGCCGATCGCGGCGGCAACCCCGGCCAGCTTGCCGCGGGGGATCGTGCTGTGCGGCGTCGCCAGCCGCCGGCCCGCATCGGACAGCGCCAGGCCGATGCGCTTGCGCCCGGGATCGATCCCGAGGAGCCGCTGGTCGCGGGAAAGCCGGGCGGACAAGTCCGTCAGGTTGAACAGGGCCATGCGCGTGGTTATGGTCCGCCCCCGATCCCCCGAAAAGCCCGCTTCCCGGAAAAGGATGTGCCTGGATGTCGCTTGATCCCGCGACCGTGCGTCGTATCGCCGCGCTGGCCCGGCTGCATGTGGAAGACGCCGACGTGCCGCGCCTGCAAAACGAGTTGAACGGGATTCTGCGCTGGATCGAACAGTTGAACGAGGTGGACGTGACCGGGATCGAGCCGCTGGCCGGCGCCGCGCTGCGCGCCCTGCCGCTGCGCGAGGACGTGGTCACCGATGGCGGCTACCCCGAGGCGGTGCTGGCCAACGCTCCGGACCGGATCGGGGCGTTCTTCGCCGTGCCGAAGGTGGTGGAATGAACCTGACCCGGTTGACCATCGCCGCCGCCGCCGCAGGGCTGCGCCGGGGCGATTTCACCGCCGTCGCGTTGACCGAGGCGCATCTGGCCGCGATCGCGGCGGAGAACCCGCGGCTGAA
>JAKAZJ010000517.1 GCA_021826565.1 Pseudomonadota bacterium
CGGCGATGCGTGCGCGGATCAGCGTTTCCTGGCTGGCCCCGAGCGGCGCGGGGACACCGGCCATCAACCGGTCGTAGGCGGCATTGGTCAGCACCACGCGCCGGTCCGGACCGAACACGATCAGACCCTCGGGGAAGGCATCGATGATCTCGGCGAGGCGCCCGCTATCCGGGCGGGGTGGAGCCACTGGGGGGTGGCGGGCGCGCGGCGTTTTCACGCGCCCGGCCGGCCGTTGCCAGCGGGATCGGCGGCGGCGGGATCGGCGGCGGCGGCGTCCGGCGGCAGGGCGGGTAGGGCAGCGGCCGGACGGCCCCGCCGCAAGCCGTGGCGCAGTCCCTGGCCGATCGGCAGCGGACGCAGCGCGTGCAACGCCACCAGCGAAGCGGTCAGGGTCAGTACTGCGTTCGCCTGGTGCGCCGCGGCGAGCGGCACCGGCACCACCAGCAGCAACGTCGCCACGCCAAGCGCGTATTGCACAATCACCAACCCCGCCGTCGCCAACACCGGCCCACGGATGCGCCACGGCAAGCCGCCGCTCAGCGCCATCGCCGCGGCCAGCAGCCCGAGCACCGCGGTCAGGCTTGCCAGCACGCGATGGTCGAACTGCACGGCCGCGATATTTGCTGTCAGGTTGCGCCAGAACGGATGCAGATGCGCGTAGGCGCGCGGCACCAGGTGTCCGCCCATGAGCGGGAAGCTGTTATAGGCGAACCCCGCATGGGTACCGGCGACAAAGCCGCCGGCGGCGATGGTCAGCGCCAGCGCCGCGGTGAATGCCGCAACCACACGGCGCAGTCCGCGCGTCGACGGCGGCGCGGAGGGGGCCGAATACAGCGCCGAAAGCCCGGTCCACAGAATCGCTGCATACAGAACCAGCGCCAGCGCCAGATGCACCACCAGCCGTGCCGGCGCGACCGCGGTGGCATCGGCGAAGAAGCCGGACCGTACCATGAACCATCCCACGGCCCCTTGCAGCCCGCCGAGGACGAAAAAGCCGATCAGGCGCGGGATCAGGCGTCGTGGCAGCAGCCCGCGGACCCAGAACCAGCCCATCGGCACCAGCACCGCCATCCCCAGCAGCCGCCCCCACAGGCGATGCACCCATTCCAGCCAGAAGATGCGCTGAAACCCGGCCAGGCCGAAGCCGTCATTGACCAGCTGATATTGCGGTGTCTGTTTATACAGCGCGAACAGATGCTCCCATTGGGCGTGATCCAGCGGCGGCAGGATGCCCGTGACCGGCGCCCATTCCATGATCGACAGACCCGACCCGGTCAGCCGCGTCAGGCCACCGAGCACCACCATCACGAAGATCATCGCGCAAAGACCGAACAGCCAGAGCGCGATGCGGCGCCGGTTCTGGCGGGTCTCACCGCGCTCGCCAGGGGGAAGGTCAGGGAAATCGCTGACGTCGAAGGGCATGACAAGATTATACGCCGCGACCGCGGCGCAATCTACGCCGCCCGGCCGATCCGCGCATCCAACCGCGCGCTGTCCTCGATATGCCGCGCCAGCGCTTCCACCACCTCGGTCGGCTGCGCGCTCGCGCGCACCAGGACGATCCCGTATTCGGGCAGAGGTGGCAGACCATCGGCGGCGCCGACCACGCGCAGCCCCTCTGGCAGCCAGGCCTGGGCAGACACGCTGACCGCCAACCCCGCCAGCACCGGCGCCTGCGTGCCCACCTGTGAGCCCGAGGTGTAGGCGATGCGGAACTGCCGTCCGGCCTGTTCCAACGCCCGCACCGCCGCGCGGCCCCAGTCGCAGCCGCCGCGCTCGGCGGCGGGGTCGGGGCTGGCCAGCGCCAGCGGCAGCGGGTCCAGCCGATGCGTGGCGTGGCGCGCGGCGCTGACCCAGACCAGACGCCCGCGCCACAGCGGACTGGCCGGCAATTCGCGCGGCTGGGCGCCGTCGGAGAGCAGCGCCAGATCCAGCGCACCCCGCCGAAGCCGGGCCACCAGGTCCGACGAAGGTTCGCACAGCACGTCCACCTGGGCCGCGGGATGGGAATCGGCGAAACGCTTCAGCACCGGCGGGAGGTAGCCGAAGGCATAATCGTCCGGCGTGCCCAGCCGCACCGTCCCGGCGATGCGCGGGGCACGGAACGCCGCCACCACCTCATCGTTCAGGGCCAGGATACGGCGCGCCTGGACGATCAGCATCTGCCCATGCGGGGTCAGGGTCACGGCCCCACCCTTGCCGCGCAGCAACAGGCGCTGGCCCAACATGTCCTCCAGCCGCTTGATCTGCATCGAGACCGCCGACTGGGTGCGGCCGACCAGCGCGGCGGCGGCGGTGAAGCTGTGGCCGTCCGCAATCAGCACGAAGGCGCGCAGCAGATCGGGGTCCAGACCAGGAGGGAGCGACATAGGGATCAGATTATCTGATCCATGATATCAGAACAATGCATTTTTCTGATGTTCGACGCGAGCTTATCACTGCGGTCCAAGGTGATGGAGGCTCCGATGCCTGCTCTGACCGCACTGGTCGCTTCATTCGTGGCCCCGGCCGCATCGCGCCCGGCGCGCGGAGCGGGGCGGGCCGCTTCACGCGTATGGGCGGGGTGGTGCGCGGCCTGGCGGCGCAGCCGTGGCCGCGCGCGCATCGCCGGGCTGGATGCACGAATACTGCGCGATATCGGCGCCACCTGGGCCGAGGCGGAACACGAAGCAAACAAGCGATTCTGGCAGCTGTGACGCCAACCGGCGGAATTGCCTTCGTTTTCGGCCATTCCGCCGGCAGATCAGGCGCGC
>JAKAZJ010000518.1 GCA_021826565.1 Pseudomonadota bacterium
ACCGAGGTGCTGTCCCCGGCCACCACGCTGTCCGGCTCCGCCCCCAGCAACCGCCCGATCGCCCCGCCCACGCGGAGCGGCGCGTCCATCCACCCGTTGGTCTCCCACGATGCGATCAGGTCGCGCGCCCACGCGCCGGCCAGCAGCGCGTCCACTGCCGGGCGCGTCGCGCGCGGCAGTGGACCCAGGGAATTGCCGTCCAGATAGACGATGCCCTCCGGCAGATCGAACAGATCGGGGAACCGAGCCAGGGGATCGGTGCGGTCGAGTGCTGCGAAATCGGTCATCTCGGGCCAGGTCATGACGGGCGCGCAGTCTCGACCAGTCCTCCCCCGCGGGGCAAACCCAGTCGCAAATGGGGGGATACTTGCAGAATAAGAGTGACAATCCTATGTCACTGTCAGAATGCAAGTGACCCGGGAGAACCCCCATGAGTGCCCGCACCCTGGACGACGCGGCGCCGGTCCGCACCCGCCGCTTCCCCCGCCGCCGCGTGGCGCTGCTGGCGGGCGCGGTGCTGCTGGCGCTCGCCGCCGGCGTCCTCGGCTGGCGCTGGTGGACCAATTGGCGGTTCTTCGAAACCACCGATGACGCCTATGTCGGCGGCAACGTCACCGCCATCGCGCCGCATATTGGGGGGTTCGTCGCCAGCATCGCGGTCGCCGACAACCAGTTGGTGCATGAGGGCCAGATCCTGGTGCGCCTGGACGGGCGCGATGCCACCGCGGCGCTGGCCCGGGCGGACGCCGCGGTCGCCGCCGCCACCGCCCGCCAGGCCGCCGCCGCCGCCGCAATCCCGTTGCAGCGCACCCGCATTACCGCCGCCGCCGCCACCCTGACCGGCGCCGACGCCAAGCTGCGCTTCGCCGCCGAGGAGGCCACCCGCTACCGCCGCCTGGCCCGGACCAATGCCGGGACCACCCAGCAGGCCGAGCGCGCCGGCGCCGCGCTGGATGTTGCCGCCGCCGCCGCGCGCGCCGCCCACGCGACGCTCGCCGCCGATCGCGCGCAGCTGGCCGTGCTGCGCGCCCAACGCGACGCCGCCCGCGCGATCCAGGCCGAGGCGGTTGCGAACCGCGCCACCGCGCGGCTCGATCTCGGCTACACCGAAATCCGCGCCCCGGTCACCGGCTATGTCGGCGACCGCGCCGCGCAGCGCGGCGCCTATGTCGCCCGCGGCCAGGTGCTGCTGTCGCTGGTGCCCGCGCGCGGGCTTTGGATCGACGCCAATTTCAAGGAGGACGCGCTGGCCCGGCTGCGTGCCGGACAGCGCGCGACGATCACCGCCGACGCACTCCCCGGCCGCGTGCTGCATGGCACGATCGGCAGCCTGGCGCCGGCCACGGGCGCGGTGTTCAGCGTGATCCCGCCGCAGAACGCGACCGGCAATTTCACCCGTATCGTGCAGCGCGTGCCGGTACGCATCCTGCTGTCGCCGCGTGCCGCCGCGCTGGGCTGGTTGCGCCCGGGTCTATCGACGACAATATCGGTGGATACCAGGACCGAGGGACGGTGATGCGCGCGATCCTGCCATTCGCGGTGATGTGCGTCGGCATGTTCATCGCGCTGCTGGATATCCAGATCGTCGCCTCGTCCTTGCAGGCGATCGGCGGCGGGCTGTCGGCGGCGCAGGACCAGATCGGCTGGGTACAGACCGCCTATCTGATCGCCGAGATCGTGGTGATCCCGCTCTCCGGCTGGCTGACGCGCGTATGCTCCACCCGCTATTTATTCGCCGGCTCCGCGCTGGGCTTCACCTTTGCCAGCTTGCTCTGCGGCATGGCCTGGAACATCGACAGCATGATCGTGTTCCGCGCATTGCAGGGCCTGCTCGGCGCGTCGATGATCCCGACCGTGTTCACCTCGTCCTTCCATTATTTCCAGGGGGCGAAGCGGGTCTATGCGGCGGCGGTGGTCGGCACCATCGCCTCCATCGCCCCGGTCCTGGGGCCGGTAATCGGCGGAGCGATCACCGATACGCTGGACTGGCACTGGCTGTTCTTCGTCAACCTGGTACCGGGCCTCGCGGTCAGCGCGCTGGTGCTGTGGCTGGTGGATATCGACCGGCCGGATCCGTCGCTGCTGCGCGGCGCCGACTACCCGGGCATCGCGCTGCTGGCGGTGGCGCTCGGGTCGGCCGAATACGTGCTGGAGGAAGGCGCGCGCTGGAACTGGCTGTCCGATCCCACGATCCGCCATCTGACCTGGGTTTGCGGCGCGACCGGCGCGCTGTTCGTGCTGCGCAGCCTGACCATCGCCGCGCCGGTGGTGGATCTGCGCGCGCTGGGGAACCGCAATTTCCTGATCGGGTGCATTCTTTCGTTCATCACCGGGATCGGGATTTTCTCCACCATCTACCTGACGCCGCTGTTCCTGGCCTATGTGCGCGGCTTGTCAGCGTGGCAGATCGGGCTGGCGATCTTTTCCACCGGCGTCGCCTCGGTGATCGGTGTGCCGGTCTATGTGATGCTGGGTCGGCGCGTGGACCTGCGCTGGCTGATGGGTTTCGGGATGGCGATGTTCGGGCTGGCGATGTGGCAGTTTTCATACATCACCCATGACTGGGGCGCCGAGCAACTGTTGCTGCCGCAACTGATCCGCGGCTTCCCGCAGGTCTTCGCGGTCGCCCCCAGCGTCACGCTGGGGTTGGGCAGCCTGCCGCCGGCGCGGCTGAAATATGCCTCCGGCCTGTTCAACATGATGCGCAATCTGGGCGGCGCGGTCGGCATCGCGCTGTCCGGGGCGATG
>JAKAZJ010000519.1 GCA_021826565.1 Pseudomonadota bacterium
TCATCGGCGCGCTACGCAGCCAGTCCGCGATCGAGTTCAAGGACCAGCTGCGCGGCGTCGATGTGCTGATGATCGACGATTTGCAGTTCCTGGTGGGCAAGGACGGCACCCAGGAAGAATTCTTCCACACGTTCAACGCGCTGGTGGAAAGCGGCAAGCAGATCGTGGTTTCGGCGGACAAATCACCTTCCGACATGCCGGGGATCGAGCAGCGGCTACGCACCCGGCTCAGCTGCGGGATGGTGGCCGACCTGCACGCCACCACTTACGAATTGCGGTTGTCGATCCTGGAAGCCAAGACCGCGCAGAGCGGCGTCGATATCCCCGACAAGGTGCTGGCGCTGCTGGCGCACAAGATCACCACCAGCGTGCGTGAGCTGGAGGGGGCGCTGAACCGTCTGATCGCCGAGGCCGGGCTGTTCGGCCGCCCGATCACGTTGGAAGGCGCGCAGACCATCCTGCAGGACCTGCTGCGCGCCCATGATCGGCGCGTCACGATCGACGAGATCCAGCGCAAGGTCGCGGAACATTACAATATCCGCCTGAGCGAGATGCTGTCGCCACGTCGCGCGCGCAGCGTAGCCCGGCCGCGTCAGGTGGCGATGTATCTGGCAAAACAGCTGACCAGCCGCTCGCTGCCGGAAATCGGCGGCAAATTCGGCGGCCGCGATCACACCACCGTGCTGCACGCAGTCAAACAGGTGCGCGACCTGATCACCAAGGACGTGACTCTGGCCGAAGACGTCGATCTGCTGCGGCGGATGCTGGAGAGCTGAAACAACGGCGCCGATCAGCCGCGTCCGCCGTCGAAGAACTCCTTCACCCGGGCAAAAAATCCTTCGCTTTCCGGCTGGTGTTTTTCCGCGGTGGCCTCGGCCTCGAACGCTTCCAATAGTTCGCGCTGTCGCTTGGTCAGGTGCTGCGGCGTTTCCACCGTCACGGCCAGGAACAAATCGCCGCGTGTGGTGCTGCGCAGCACCGAGAACCCTTTGCCGCGCACCCGGATCTGCTGGCCGGTCTGGATGCCCGGGTCGATCTTCACCTTGGCCCGGGTGCCGTCGATCGACGGCACCTCGATCTCGCCCCCCAGCGCCGCCAGGGACATGCGCACCGGCACACGGAGCAGCAGATTGGCACCCTCGCGGTGGAACATCGGATGCGGGCGGACCGTGATATCGACGTAAAGATCCCCGGCCGCGGCGCCGTTCGGCCCGGCCTCTCCCTCGCCCGCCAGGCGGATGCGGTTGCCGTCTTCCACGCCGGCGGGGATGGTGACGGACAGGCTCCGCTCGCGCTGCACGGTGCCGGCGCCGCGGCAGGCGCGGCACGGATTACGGATGGTCTTGCCCGAACCACTGCATGCGGGGCAGGTGCGCTCGACCAGGAACAGGCCCTGCTGGGCGCGCACCCGTCCGTGGCCCTGGCAGGTGCGGCAGGTATCGGCGGCGGCCTTGGTCTTGTCTTCCGACCCGGTGCCGTTGCAGACCTCGCAGGCCATCCGGGTTGGCACGCGCAGCGGCACCTTGGTGCCCGAAAAGGCGTCGACCAAATCGATCTCGACCGCCTGGCGCAGATCGGCGCCGCGCGCGGCGCGCCCGCCCTGGCGGCGTCCGCCGCCGCCCATGAAGTCGCCGAACACTTGTTCGAAGATATCGCCAAAGCCGCCGGAGGCGGAGAAATCGAAGCCGGCGCCGAACGGGCCGTTGCCGCCCGCTCCGCCTTGCTCGAATGCGGCATGGCCGAAGCGGTCATAGGCCGCGCGCTTCTGATCATCTTTCAGGACGTCGTAAGCCTCATTGACGTCCTTGAACCGGGCCTCGGCCTGCTGGTCCCCTGGGTTACGATCCGGGTGGAACTGCATGGCGAGCTTGCGATACGCCTTCTTGAGGCCGTCGGCATCGGTGCCGCGGGGGACGCCGAGGGTGGCGTAGTAGTCCTGCTTGGCCATTTCAGCCCTTCATTCTGACGCACGCCGCGCCCGCGTGGGGGACACGTGGACGCGGCGTTGGCTCGGATCAGTACCGCGGGCGGGATCGCGCCGCCCGGGACACTATGCGGTCAGGCAGACTTCTTCTTATCGTCCACTTCCTCGAACTCGGCGTCCACCACCTTCTCATCGGTGGCGCTGCCTTGCTGGGCGCCGGGCTGGGCTTCACCCGCTTCCGCCCCAGCCCCCGCCTTGTACATCGCCTCGCCCAGCTTCATCGCCGCCTGGGACAGGCGCTCTCCGGCCTGGGTCAGTGCCGCCTTGTCGGTGCCTTCCAGTGCCGAGCGGGCCGCCGCGACCGCAGCCTCGGCCTCACCCTTCTCCTGCGGGCCGATCTTACCCTCAGCCTCTTTCAAAGTGCGCTCGACCTGATGCACCAGTGCCTCGGTCTGGTTGCGCGCCTCCACCATCTCACGCCGCTCCTTGTCGGCGACCGCGTTGGCTTCGGCTTCCGTGACCATGCGCTGGATCTCGGCCTCATTCAGGCCGCCGGACGCCTGGATGCGGATCTGCTGCTCCTTGCCGGTGGCCTTGTCGCGCGCCTGGACCGAGACGATGCCGTTGGCGTCGATATCGAACGTCACCTCGATCTGCGGCACCCCGCGCGGGGCAGACGGGATCCCCGTGAGGTCGAAATTGCCGAGCAGCTTGTTGTCGGCCGCCATCTCCCGCTCGCCCTGATAGACCTTGATGGTCACCGCCTGCTGGCCGTCATCGGCGGTGGAGAAGGTCTGGGACTTCTTGGTGGGGATGG
>JAKAZJ010000520.1 GCA_021826565.1 Pseudomonadota bacterium
TTCGACCGCCCGGGCAATCCCCTCGATCACCACCCCACCTGGAAACACGTCGCCTGCCCCGCCTGCGGCGCGGCGGCGCGGCGCGAGACCGACACGTTCGATACCTTCGTGGACAGTTCGTGGTATTTCGCGCGCTATTGCAGCCCGAACGCCCGCATCCCGGTCGATCGCGCCGCCGCCGATCACTGGCTGCCGGTGGATCAATATATCGGCGGCATCGAGCACGCGATCCTGCATCTGCTGTATTCCCGCTTCTTCACCCGCGCCATGCGCGACACCGGCCATCTGTCCATCGCCGAACCCTTCGCCGGGCTGTTCACCCAGGGCATGGTCACGCATGAAAGCTATCGCGCCGCGGACGGCACCTGGCTCTATCCGGAGGAGATCGAGAAGCAGCCGGACGGCACCGCGCGCACGCGCGACTCCGGCGCCCCAGTGACGGTCGGGCGGGTGGAGGCGATGAGCAAATCCCGCCGTAACACGGTTGACCCCGGCGCGATCATCGACCGTTTTGGCGCCGACACCGCGCGCTGGTTCATCCTGGCCGACAACCCGCCCGAACGCGACATGGAGTGGACCGAGGCGGGCGTGGCCGGCGCCTATCGTTTCATCCAGCGCCTGTACCGCCTGATCGCGCCGATCGCGGCCCTCCCGGACACTCACGCGGCAGGCTGCGGCACGGACGCACTGGCGCTGCGCCGCGCCGCCCATCGCGCCATCGCGGCCGTGACCGAGGCACTGGACAGCTTCGCCTTCAACGTCGCCGTCGCCCGGATCCACGAAGCCGCCAATGCGCTGGCTGAGGCGGAACGCGCGCCCGACCAGCCGGGCCTGGCCGCGGCACGGCGCGAAGCTGCCGACATCCTGATCCGCCTGGCCGCCCCCATGATGCCGCATCTGGCCGAGGAGATGGCCGCCCGCCTGTCCCCCGGTGCGGCGCTGGTCGCCGAGCGCCCCTGGCCGGAGGCCGATCCCGCGCTGGTCGCGGCCGAGACGGTGACCGTGGCGGTGCAGGTGAACGGCAAACTGCGCGGCTCGATCGCGCTCCCGCCCGGGACCGAGCGGGTCGCGGCGCTGGCCGCGGCGCGGGACGAGCCCAATGTTGCCCGTGCCCTGGCCGCCGGCCGGGTGGTCAAGGAAATTCATGTCCCGGACCGGATCGTGAATTTCGTGGTGGCACCGTGACCAGCCGGGCCGTCCTGGCGCTGGCCGGCGCGCTGCTGCTGTCAGGATGCGGGTTCCGTCCCGTCTATATGTCTTCGGCCAATGGCGCCCCCGGCCCCGCGGCACGCAATCTGGCCGCGATCCATGTGGCGCTGATCCCGGACCGGCCCGGGCAGCTGCTACGCCAGGCGCTGCAACAACATTTCCAGGGCGCCGACGATGCCACGCCACGGCGCTACACGCTGCTGGTCTCGTATGGGATTTCCGGGCGCAGCGAGGGGATCCAGCCGAACTCGGTGGCGACCCGCGTGGAGCTGATCGCCTCCGCAAGCTGGGTCCTGACCGCCGATGACCCGGCCCATACGCGCATCACCAGCGGCTCGGCCCTGGCCATGGACGGGATCGATCAGTTCGACCAGCAATATTTTGCCGCCGATCTCGGCAACTCCGCGGCAGACCGGCGGCTGGCGCGGGCGATCGCGGGGCAGATCGCACTGCGCCTCGCCGGGTTCTTCCGCAACCGCGCCGACCAAGCGGCGCGATGAAGCTGGACGCCCGCGCGGTTGCGGGGTTTCTGCGCGACCCCGGCGAGTGCCGTGTGATCCTGCTGTTCGGCGAGGATTCCGGCCTGATCCGCGAGCGCGCCGCGGCGCTGGTGACCCTGGTCGCCGGGTCCGCGGACGATCCGTTCCGCGTCGCCGAACTCGACCGCGACCAGATCGCCAGCCTGCCCGATGAAGCCGCCAGCCTGTCGCTGACCGGCGGGCGGCGCGCGGTGCGGATGCGCGAGGTGACCGATACCGAGGCGACGCAAACGGCGGTGGCGGCGGTCCTGGCCTCACGCGCCCCGGCGCTGGTGGTGCTGGAGGGCGCGGGGCTGCCGGCGCGGGCGCGCTTGCGCGCGCTGCTCGAGGCAGCCCCCGACGGGGTCGCGATTGGCTGCTACGCCGACGAAGGGCGAAACCTCGCCGAGACGATCCGCGAAACCCTCACCGCCGCCGGGGTCCGGCTGGATCCGGAGGCAGGCACCTGGCTCGCCCAGCAGCTTGGCGCGGACCGCGCCCTGACCCGCGCCGAGCTAGAGAAGCTTGCGCTGTTCGTCGGCGCCGGCGGGCGGGTCGATCTGGCCGCGGCGATGGAGTCCGTGGGCGACCTGGCCGGGCTGTCGCTGGATGACGCGCTGTTCGCCGCCACCGCCGGCGATGTGGCGCGCGCGGATCGCGCGCTGGAACTGGCGTTGGCGGAGGATGCCAACCCGGTCGGCGCGCTGCGCGCGGCACTTTTACATTTGCAACGGCTGCACCGGGCGCGGATCGCGGTGGATGACGGGCAGTCCCCGGCGGAGGCGGCGCGGTCGGCGCGACCGCCGGTGTTCTTCCGCCGCGTGGACGGTTTTGCCCGCGCCTTGTCGCTGTGGCCGGAGCCGGCGCTGCGCGCGGCAATGGCCGGCGTGGCGGAGGCCGAGCGCGGCTGCAAGCGCACCGGTGCGCCGGATCTAAGCCTCTGCCGCCACGCGGTGCTGACCCTGGCGCGCCAGGCGGCGCGAGCGGCACGCGCCCCCCTCGCCAA
>JAKAZJ010000521.1 GCA_021826565.1 Pseudomonadota bacterium
ACCCCGACATCAGCGTCAGCCCGCCCTGTTCGGACGCATGGGCGCGGTAGTCGGCGTATTTCTCGCGCGCGGCTTCGGCGGTGGTGTCGGTGATGATCGTCATCATCGTGAAGATGGTGATTGCGCTCGGATCGCGCCCGCACGCGGCAGCGCGGCGGCGGATATCGGCAACCAGCGGGCCGACCACGCGCATCGACGGACCGTTGATGAACACGCATTCGGCGTGCTCCGCCGCGAACTGCCGCCCGCGGGTGGAGGCGCCGGCCTGGAACAGCACCGGCGTACGCTGCGGGGAGGGCTCGCAGAGATGGATCGCCGAGAGCTGGAAATACGGCCCGTCATGGGCAATGCGATGGATCCGCGACGGATCGGCGTAGCGGCCGGTGGCGCGGTCGCGCAGCACCGCGCCGTCCTCCCAGCTCGCTTCCCACAGCTTATAGACCACCTGCATGTAATCGTCGGCGATGTCGTAGCGCGCATCGTGGCCGGCCTGGCGCTGGAGCCCCATGCCCTTGGCGGCGGAGTTGAGATAGCCGGTGACGATGTTCCAGCCCATCCGCCCCTGGGTCAGGTGATCCAGCGTGCTGATCCGGCGGGCAAACGTGTAGGGGTGCTCGTAGGACAGAGTGCCCGTGATACCGAAGCCGAGATGATTGGTGACTGCGGCCATCGCGGGGACCAGCAGCATCGGGTCATTGACCGGGACCTGGATCGCGCCTTCCAGCGCGGCGTCGGGGGAGCCGCGAAAGACGTCGTAGATGCCCAGAACGTCGGCCAGGAACACGGCGTCGAACAGGCCGCGTTCGAGGGTTTTTGCCAGATCGGTCCAGTAGCCCAGGGTATTGTAGCTATCGGCGCGATCGTCCCTGTGGGTCCACAGTCCGGGGGACTGATGGACCACGCAGTTCATGTCGAAGGCGTTGAGGCGGATCTGGCGGGGCATGGCCGGGCGATCGCCCCTCTCCCGCAGGCGGGAGAGGGGATTGCGGGAGAGGGATCAGACCACGTGGCCGGTCGCGGCGTCCATCAGGTGCATGTTGTTCATATCCAGCGCCAGCGGCAGGATCTGACCCGGCATCGCCGGCGTGGTGGGTTCGCAGCGGGCGCAGACCGGGGCGCCGTCCACGAAGAAATGCACCATTGTTTCCATGCCCATCGGCTCGACCACATCGACCAGCATATCCATCCGGGCAAAGCCGGGCTTCATCTGGTCGTCGTGGTAGTCGTACATGTGCTCGGGGCGGACGCCGAACACCACGTCTTTGCCGATGAACGGCTTGTAGCGAGCGGCGCGTTGCTCGGGGATCGGCAGCGCGACGGCGGGATTGAGCCGGACCGCCAGCCCGGCGCCGGCCGCTTCCACCTTCGCGGGCAGGAAATTCATTGCCGGGCTGCCGATAAACCCGGCGACGAAGCGGGTGGCCGGATGGTGATACAGGTCGTTCGGCGTGCCCACCTGTTCGATGACGCCATGGTTCATCACCACCACGCGGTCGGCCAAGGTCATCGCTTCGATCTGGTCGTGGGTCACATAGACCGTGGTGGTGCGCACGGTCTGGTGCACCTTCTTGATTTCCGTGCGCATCTGCACGCGCAGCTTGGCATCCAGGTTGGACAGCGGCTCGTCGAACAGGAACACCTTGGGATTGCGCACGATCGCGCGCCCCATCGCGACGCGCTGGCGTTGCCCGCCGGACAGCGCCTTGGGTTTGCGATCGAGCAGGGTGCCGATATCGAGGATGCGCGCCGCTTCATCGACCCGGCGCTTGATCTCGTCCTTCGGAAACTTCCGCAGCTTGAGGCCGAAGGCCATGTTGTCGAACACGCTCATGTGCGGGTAGAGCGCGTAGTTCTGGAACACCATGGCGATGTCGCGGTCGCGCGGCGGGACGTCGTTGACGACATCGCCGCCGATCCAGATTTCACCGCCCGAGATTTCCTCAAGCCCCGCGATCATGCGCAAGGTGGTGGATTTGCCGCAGCCCGAGGGGCCGACCAGGACCACGAATTCCTGATCCGCGATCTCGAGATCGATCCCCTTCACCGCCTGCACGCCGCCTTCATAGACTTTGACGACCTTGCGGACCGAAACCTCAGCCATGAACTGCTCCCTAGCCTTTTGTTGCCCCGGCCGTCAGGCCGGCGATGTAATAATCCATGAGGAAGGCGTATATCAGGATCGGTGGCGCGGAGGCCAGGATATTGGCCGCCATGATGCGCCCCCAGTCCAACACGTCGCCGTGGATCAGGGTGGAGACGATCCCGGCGGTCAGTACCATCTGCTTCGAGGTGAACAGGAAGGCCAGCGGATAGAGGAAATCCCCCCAGCAGACGGTGAAGGCGAAGATGGTCGCCGCAATGATACCGGGCATCGCGACGGGAATGAAGATCTTCCACAGCATCTGCAGGTGCGAGGCACCATCGATCATCGCCGCCTCGTCCAGCTCCTTCGGGATGGAGCCGAAATAGCCGATCATGATCCAGGTGCAGAACGGCACCGAGAGGGTGGGCCATACCAGGGCGAGACCCCATGTGGAATTAATCAAGTGCAGGTCCGCCAGCACCCGGAACAACGGGATGAACAGCAGCGATTCCGGCACCAGATAGGTCAGGAACACGCCGGTGGCGAACACCTGGCTGCCCCAGAAGCGCATCCGCGCCAGCGCGTACGCCGACAGCACCGAAATGACGATGGTCGCCGCCACCACCACCACGGTGAT
>JAKAZJ010000522.1 GCA_021826565.1 Pseudomonadota bacterium
CAGAACAACACCGAGAGCGGCGCCGGCACCGCCTGGCACCTGCACCCCGGGATCGCCGCCAGGCTCAAGCGCGCCACCCCTGATTTCGCGGTGTATTTCGCGCAATGGTCGGCGCTGCTGGACCAGGACGCGGTGATCGTCGTGAACGCCGCCGCGGCGCGGGCGCGCGATCTTGGCCAGAAGCCGGTGCGGCTGGCGCTGTATCTGGCGCCGGACGGGCCGCGGGCGATGGCCGCCCTGGCGCAGCTGCGCTGCCAGCTGATCGAGGACCTGTTGACCGAGGCCGGGATCGACCCCGCCCGGTTCACCCGCGAGACGCGCGATGTCGCGTCGGTCCCCGGGATGGGGCCGGAAAGCCAGCGCGTGGACGTGGTGGTGGGCGTGACCTGAACGCGGTTTCCCGCATTCCGGCATCGTCGAGCGCCGGCGCGTCGCATCCTGGCCGGCGGTCGCGCCGCGCTTATTCCGCCGCCGCGGCGTAATCGGACACCGGCGCGCAGCTGCACACCAGGTTGCGGTCGCCGAACACGTTATCGACGCGCGCCACCGGCGGCCAGTATTTGCCGCTCGCGGGGCCACCGGGAAAAGCCGCCTGCTCGCGCGTGTAGGCGTGAGGCCAGTGTGTAGCGGTGACCTCGGCCGCGGTGTGCGGGGCATTCTTCAGCGGGTTGTCGGTCCGGTCCAGCCTGCCATCGGCGATGGCGGCGATCTCGGCACGGATCGCGATCATCGCGGCACAGAAACGGTCCAGCTCCTCGGCCGGTTCGCTTTCGGTCGGTTCGATCATCAGCGTGCCGGGGACCGGGAAGGACATGGTGGGGGCATGGAACCCGTAATCGGCCAGGCGCTTGGCGATGTCCTCGACGCCGACGCCGGTGGCGGCCGCGAAGCCGCGGCAATCGATGATGCATTCATGCGCGACGCGGCCGGAAGGGCCGGTGTAGAGCACCGGGAAATGCGGGCCGAGGCGCGCGGCGATATAGTTCGCGTTCAGGATCGCGATCCGGCTGGCCTGGGTCAGGCCCGCCGCGCCCATCATGCGGATATAGGCGTAGGCGATCGGCAGGATCAGCGGGCTGCCGAACGGGGCCGCTGCCACCGGCCCGATCCCGCCGGTTGGCCCGGCGTCGGCGCGCAGCGGATGGGTCGGCAGGTGCGGCGCGAGATGCGGCGCGACCGCGATCGGACCAACCCCCGGCCCGCCGCCGCCATGCGGGATGCAGAACGTCTTGTGCAGGTTCAGATGGCAGACATCGGCGCCGATCGCGGCCGGGCTGGTCAGGCCGAGCTGCGCGTTCATGTTGGCCCCGTCCATGTACACCTGCCCGCCGGCGTCGTGGACCAGGGCGCAGATCTCGCGGATCGCCGCTTCGAACACGCCGTGGGTGGAGGGATAAGTGACCATCAGCGCGGCCAGCCGATCCGCGTGGCGCGCGATTTTGGCGCGCAGATCCACCAGATCGACATTGCCCGCGCGGTCGCAGCCCACCACCACGACGGACATTCCCGCCAAGATGGCGCTGGCCGGGTTGGTGCCGTGCGCCGAGGCCGGGATCAGGCACACATCGCGCCCCCCTTGCCCGCGCGCTTCCTGGAACGCGCGGATCGCCAGCAGCCCGGCAAATTCGCCCTGCGAGCCGGCATTGGGCTGCAACGAAACCGCGGCGAACCCGGTCAGCGCGCATAGCCATTGCGACAGGCGCGCGATCAGCGTGGCGTAGCCCCGGGTCTGGTCAGGCGGCGCGAACGGGTGGATGTCGGCAAAGCCGCGCCAGGTGATCGGCTCCATCTCGGCCGCGGCATTCAACTTCATGGTGCAGGACCCCAGCGGGATCATGCCGCGATCCAGCGCCAGGTCCTGGTCGGCCAGCTGCCGCAGCCAGCGTAACATCCCGTGCTCGGAACGATGCGCGTGGAACGCGGCCTCGGTCAGCAGCGGCACGGCGCGGCGTAGCGCGGGCGGGATGACCTCCGCGGGATCGGCCGGCGCGGCCCCCAGCAGGGCAACGAGGCGGTCGAACGCCGCGTCCGTCACGGTTTCATCGAGCGCGATGCCGACCCCGGTGGCATCGATCCGGCGCAGATCGAACCCGGCGGCGGCGGCGCGCGCCAGCAGCGCGTCCGCGTCCGGGACCTCCAGCGCCAGCGTGTCGAAATACGCCGCGTGGCGCAGCCCCAGGCCGGCACCAAGCGCCGCGCCCGCCAGCGCCCGCGCCTGCGCGTGAACCCGGGCGGCGATCGCGGCGAGACCCTCCGGCCCATGCCAGACCGCGTAGAACCCGGCCATCACCGCCAGCAACACCTGCGCGGTGCAGATATTGGAGGTCGCCTTCTCGCGGCGGATATGCTGCTCGCGGGTTTGCAGCGCCAGGCGCAGCGCGGGGGCGCCGGCGCGATCCACCGACACGCCCACCAGCCGTCCCGGCATGTGCCGCTTGAAGGCGTCGCGGGTGGCGAAGAACCCCGCATGGGGGCCGCCGAATCCCATCGGCACGCCGAAGCGCTGCGCGGACCCCACCACCACATCCGCCCCCATCGCCCCGGGCGGGGTCAGCGCGACCAGCGCCAGCGGATCGGCGGCGACGATCGCCAGCGCCTCCGCCGCGTGGGCGGCGGCGATCTCAGTGGTCAGGTCGCGGATCGCGCCGGTGGTTCCCGGATAGGACAGCACCACCGCGAACGGCGCGGCGGCGGCGATGGCGGCGGGATCGCCGGGTGCC
>JAKAZJ010000523.1 GCA_021826565.1 Pseudomonadota bacterium
CGATCAAGCCGATCTGGGCATAAAGATCGAGCGAAAGGCCGGCGATCCGGATGCCGAGGAAGGCGCCGAGCAGCCCCACCACCACCGAGAGCAGCACCGGGATGGGGATGGTCCAGCTTTCATACAGCCCGACCAGGAACAGATAGGCGAACAGCACCGCGATACCGAGGATCATGCCGGTCTGTCCGGCTGCCAGTTCCTCCTGATAGGCAGTGCCGGTCCATTCGAACCCATAGCCGGGCGGCAACGTCTTTGCCGACAGCTTCGCCATCTCGGCCAGCGCCGTGCCGGACGAGACCCCTGGGGCCGGCCCGCCGTTGACGACGATCGCCCGGTAGTTGTTGTAGCGGGTGATCACCTGCGGGCCGGTGACGACGCGCAAGGACGCGATCGAGCGCAACGGCACCATCTGGCCGGCGCTGTTGCGGACGAAGATCTTCCAGATCGACGGGATGTCGCTGCGGTCGTTCGGCGCACCCTCGATATTCACCTGCCAGGTGCGGCCATAGAGGTTGAAGTTGTTGACATAGAGCCCGCCCAGCGTGGCCTGCAGGGAGGTGTAGACATCCGCGAGGTTGAGCCCGAGCGCCGCCGCCTTCGCCCGATCGACATCCAGGAACAGCGACGGATTGTTGGCGGTATAGGTCGAGAACACGCGCATGAGCCGCGGATCGCGGTTGGCCGCCGCCACCAGCCCGCGCATCACCTGGCCGTTCTTCACCGGGTCCTGGCCCTCCAGCGCCTCCAGCACGTATTGGAAGCCGGAGCCGGTGCCGAGGCCGATGATCGGCGGCAGGTTGAACGGGAAGATCAGCGCCGAGCGGATGCGGCTGACGGCGAAGAAGGTCCGTCCGATCACCGCCTGCACCGAGTTAGCCGGCCCCGGACGATCCGCGAACGGCTTCAGGTGCACGACGACGAAGGCCGCGTTGGGTTCCTGCACCCCGCCGTCCAGCAGCGAGAAGCCGATGATCGCCAGGGATTCCTGCACCTGCGGCATGGCGCCGACGATCTTGGCGACCCGTTCCGCCACCGCCGCCGAGCGCCCGACCGAAGCGCCATCCGGCAACTGGATCGAGATGAAGAATGCCCCCTGATCTTCTTCCGGCAGGAAGCCGGTGGGCGTGTGCGCGGAGAACCAGCCGGCGGCCGCCCCGATCACGCCGATCAGCACGAGGCCCAGCACCGCGACCCGCACCAGCCGGCGCACCACCGCGGCGTAGCCGTTGCGCACCCGGTCGATCCCGCTCAACACCCAGCCCATCGGTCCGCGTGCGCGTCCGTGGTGGCGCAGGAACACCGCGCACAGCGCCGGCGACAGCGTCAGCGCGTTGGTCGCCGAGATCAGCATCGCGAAGGTCATGGTCACGGCGAACTGACGGAACAGGATGCCCGACAGGCCAGGGACGAAGCCGACCGGGACGAACACCGACAGCAGCACGAGCGAGATCGCGATGATCGGGCCGGTGATCTGGCGCATCGCCTTGCGTGTGGCCTCCGCCGGCGTCAGGCCGGGCTCCTCGCCCATCACCCGCTCGACGTTCTCCACCACCACGATCGCGTCGTCGACGACGATGCCGATCGCCAGCACCATGGCAAGCAGCGAGACGGTGTTGACCGAATACCCGAACGCCAGCAGCCCGGCGAACGTGCCGATCAGGCTGACCGGCACGGCGACGATCGGGATGATGGTGGCGCGGACGTTGCCGAGGAACAGGAACACCACCACCACCACCAGCCCGAAGGCTTCGAGCAGCGTGGTCAGCACCTCGCGGATGGTGTCGGACACGAAGGTGGTGGAATCGTACAGCACCTGCACGTGCAGGCCCGGCGGGAAACCCTTGGTGAGCCGCGCCAGGGTCGCGTGCACCGCCGCGGCGGTGGACACGGCATTGGCGCCAGGGGTGAGATAGATGCCGACCGGCACGCCCGGCTTGCCGTTCAGCCGCGCCTCGCTGTCCATGTTCTGCGCGCCGAGCTCGACATCCGCCACGTCGCGCAGGCGCAGCACCGAGCCGTCCGGATTGGCGCGAATGATGATGTTGCCGAACTGCGCCGGCGTGACCAGGCGGCCCTGGGTTTGCAGGTTGAACTGGAATTGCTGCCCGTTGCCGATCGGCCGGGCGCCGATCCGCCCGATCGGCGCCACGACGTTCTGCGCCTGGATCGCCTTGACGATATCGCCCGGCGTCAGGCCGAGGCTGACAAGCTTGTCGGTGTGGAACCACACCCGCATCGAGTAGTTCAGGCGCGAAAACAGGTTGGCCTGGCCGACGCCGGGGGTGCGGGAAATCGCATCCAGCACATGGATCAGGACGTAGTTGGCGACATAGAGCGGGGTCTGCTGCGGCGTGGTGCCCGAGAAGGCCACGAACATCAGCACCGCGGACGACTTCTTCGCCACCGTGACGCCTTCGGCCTGCACCTCCGGCGGCAACTGCGACAACGCCGCCTGCACCCGATTGTTGACGTTGACCGTGTCGATGTCGGGGTTGCTGCCGAGCGCGAAGCTGACCGCCAGCGAGTAGCTGCCGTCATTGCCGCTGGTCGACTGCATGTAGATCATCTTGTCGGTGCCGTTGACCTGGGCCTCGATCGGCTCGGCGACAGCGGCTTCCACCGTCTCGGCGGAAGCGCCGGGATAGGTGGTGGAGACGATGACCTGGGGCGGCACGATATCGGGCAGCTGCGCCACCGGGATGCGCGTCATGGCGATCGC
>JAKAZJ010000524.1 GCA_021826565.1 Pseudomonadota bacterium
TGCGCGCCGACCGCCAGACGCACCGGCCCTACGGGCTGGCCGGCGGTGGGGAGGGGGCGGCGGGGCGCAATACGCTGAACCCCGGCGGCGCCGATGAACGGGCGCTGCACGCCAAGCTGACCATGAATTTCCGCGCCGGGGAGGTATTCCGCCACCAGCTGCCCGGCGGCGGCGGCTATGGCGACCCCCTGGCGCGCGACCTGGCGGCGGTGGCGCGGGATCTGCGCGCCGGGCTGGTGACGCCGGCGGGGGCGGCGCGCGATTACGGGGTGATCGCGCGCGGCGACCCGCCGGCGGTGGATGTGGCGGCGACGGCGGCGTTGCGGGCGCGGCGGTGGGCGGATAAAGGAAGCGATGCCGTGTCGGGGGATGCGTATCCCCACTCCGCAGATTACGGGCTGTCGCAGCCCGGGAGGTTGTCATGCTGACACGTATCGAGACCGAGAACTATCGCGGTTTCGGCGATACGATTCTGGATGGGTTGCGTCGGGTCAACGTGATCACCGGCGCCAACGGAACCGGCAAGACGGCATTGCTTGAGGCGATCTATCTGGGGGCCATGGGGCATCCTCTGGCGGTTCTGGGAATGAATGCGGCGCGCGGCCTGAATGACGCCAGTGCCGCATTCGTGGCTGGCGGCGGAGGGGTTGCCGCGGTCGGCTTTCAGTTTGCTCCCGACTCGTTCCGATCCGCTTGGCTTTCCTTGCTTGCCGACCCGTCGAGGCCACTCGGATTGAAAATGCAGCAACAAAACCAGGACGGCGCGACGACTGAGCGGAAGTTGGTGATTTCGTCAGAGGGCGTCCAGGCACAGCTCCCGCCGACGGGAGGAACCCCGGTGCCTCCTGGTTTGTTCGGTCCAACCGTCGTCTTCGAGAGAACGGTTGGGGGTGAGGCGGCCGACAAGATCATCGCTGCCCTGGATGCGAGCGGGCGCATGGGCGTGAACCAGCCGGCGACCAAGTTCGGGCCGGACTGCCTGTATTTCCCTGGAAATGCCACGCATAGCGAGGCGGATAACGTCAAATGGTTGTCGAAATTGCGCGCCAGCGCCGGCGGGCAGGCTGCCGTCGCCGCAATCCGGCGGCATTTTCCGATTATTCGCGATCTCGAGATCCTGGCGCCGACCGGTACCCCGGGTGTTTTCGCAAGGCTTGACGACAACACCGTGAGGCCGCTGCCCCTGGTCTCTTCAGGCATCTACCGTCTGACCAGTCTGGTCCTGGGACTGGCGACGGTAAGTCATGGGATTATCCTGATCGACGAAATCGAGAACGGTATATTTTATGATAGATACCAGTCGGTTTGGAGCACTCTGGTCGAACTCTCCATCGAAAATGACAATCAGATATTCGTGACATCGCACAGCCTCGAATGTCTTGAAGCGTTGGAGCCGACCCTTGGCCGACATCGGGATGAGTTCCTCCTTCTGCGTGCCGAGCGGCGTGAGGGAAAATGCGCCATCGCGAAAATCTCCAGCCGAGCGATGCAGGCGGCATTGGAGGGAGCGGTCGATATCCGGGGCGGAGGCATGGCAGCTTGAGATCCCGCAAGTTCGCCCGAGGCAAGGAACCCGTCCTGGTGCTGTGCGAAGGCGAGCATGACCGGGAGCTCCTGACCGAGCTTCTGAAACGGCGCGACATCGGCGGCATCGAGGTCTGGAGCAACGAGACGATTTCAGGCCACAGCGGCAACGGGGCATTCGGCCGCGCGCTCGATGCCCTGGCGGGTGGAGCGATCGGCGAGACCCGGGCCATCGTCGTCGTCACCGATTGCGACAGCGATGCTGATAAATCCTTTGCCGCGATCCAGCAGCAGATCCGTGATACGACGCGCATCGAGGGGCCACCCACGCGATGTTATCCCGTCCCGGATCACCCCAACGAATGTGCCGAAGGCAATCCGGCAATCGCGGTAATTCTGATACCCGGGGCGGGCCGTTGCGGAGCCCTGGAAACCCTGTGCCTCGATGTGGCACATCGGGCCGCGCCACGGCTGGCCGACTGCGTCGCGGCGTTTGCCGATTGCGCTGACGTGGGGTCATGGGAGAGCGAGAACAAGCGCGATAAGATGCGCTTTCGCTCCCTGATAGCCGCCGGTTCCGCAGGAAATCCGGAGCTCAGCCCGGCGCGGTTCTGGTCTGACGGGCCGGGCCATGAACTCGTTCCTCTTACCGATGCGGCATTCGACCCGATAGCCGAGTTCCTGACCGGGCTCTCCGCGCGCTTTCGCCTGGCCGCCCCATGACGCTGCGCATCGGCATCGACATCGGCGGCACCTTCACCGACCTGGTTGCCATCGCCCCCGACGGCGGCGTCCGCACCCGCAAGACCGCCTCCACCCCGTATGACTACACCGAGGGCATCCTCGCCGGCCTCGGCCCGCTGCTCGCCGAGACCACGGCTGCCCCCGACGCCTTGCTGCACGCCACCACCATCGGCTCCAACACCATCCTCCAGGGCGCCGGCGCCCGCACCGCGCTGATAACCACCCGGGGCTTCCGCGACATCCTGGAAATCCGCGACCTCCGGATGCCGCGCGTCTATGACATCGGCTGGACCAAGCCGCCGCCGCTGGTGGAACGCCGCCTGCGGCTCGAGGTCACCGAAAAGCTCCGCCCGGACGGGACCGTCGCCATCCCGCTCGATCCCGCCTCGATCGAGGCTGCCGTCGCGGTGCTGCGCGCGGAGCGGGTGGAGGCACTCGCCATCTGCCTGC
>JAKAZJ010000525.1 GCA_021826565.1 Pseudomonadota bacterium
GAGGGACGGCATGATCGTGCTGGTGGTCACGGCCGGGGTGTCGCTGGCCATGATGCTGGCCTGGGCGGTGCAGCGTCGCACCGGCAACGCCGGCTGGGTGGATGTGATCTGGACCTTCGCGCTGGGTGGCGCGGGCGTGGTTTATGCGCTGGCGGCCGGTGCTGGCGGGACGCGATCCTGGCTGGTGGCGGCGCTGGCGGCGGCCTGGGCGCTGCGGCTGGGCGGCTACATCCTGCGCCGCACCAGCCACGGGACCGAGGACGCCCGTTACGCCAGGCTGCGCGCCGAATGGGGCGAGGGATTCCAGCGCCGGATGTTCGCCTTCCTGCAGATCCAGGCGGCGGCGGCGGCGCTGCTGGCGCTGGCGATGCTGCTGGCCGCGCGCAACCCGGCCCCGCTGGGCATCGGCGACGCGGCCGGCGTGGCGGTGTTCCTGATCGCGATCCTGGGCGGCAACGCCGCCGACGAGCAGCTGCTGCGCTTCCGCCGCGACGCGGCCAACCGCGGGCAGGTCTGCGCCGTCGGACTGTGGCGTTGGTCGCGCCACCCGAATTATTTCTTCGAGTTCCTGGCCTGGTGCGTCTGGCCGCTGCTGGCGATCTCCGCCGCGTACCCGGCGGGCTGGCTGGCGCTGGCCGCGCCGGCGGTGATGTACTGGCTGCTGGTGCATGTCTCCGGCATTCCGCCGCTGGAGGAAGCGATGTTGCGCTCCCGCGGCGACGCCTATCGCGCCTACCAGACGCGCACCCGCCCGTTCCTGCCGCTGCCGAAATGGAGCCTGAAATGAACCTGGTCGCCGCCGCCACCGGCGCCGTCGAGCGCCTCCCCCTGCCCGACGCGCTGACCAGGGCCGGGATCGCCCTGCTGGTGGAACGCACCGGCCGGCGCCTGGACCGCACCCCGCCCGAGGCCGACCGCGATTTCGCGCGGCGCATGCGCGACGCCCCGATCGCCCGCACGCCCGAGGCCGCCAACGCCCAGCATTACGAACTGCCGGCCGCGTTTTTCGACCAGGTGCTGGGGGCGCGGCGGAAATACTCGTGCTGCCTGTATGGCGACGGTGCCGACACGCTGGACGCGGCCGAGGAACGCGCGCTGGCCGAAACCGCCGCCCATGCCGAACTGGCCGACGGGCAGCGGATTCTGGAACTCGGCTGCGGCTGGGGGTCGCTCACCTTGTGGATGGCCGAGCGGTATCCGAACGCGCGGATCGTCGCCGTCTCCAACTCCAACGCGCAGCGCGCGTTCATCGAGGCCGCGGCGGCGGCGCGCGGGATCGGCAACGTCCAGGTCATCACCGCCGACATGAACCGCTTCGATCCCACCGGCTTCGATCCCACCGGCTGCGATGCGGGCGCGCGGTTCGACCGCGTGGTGTCGGTGGAGATGTGGGAGCACATGAGCAACTGGCGCGCGCTGCTGGAGCGGGTGCATGGCTGGGTGGAACCGGATGGACGGCTGTTCCTGCACGTGTTCAGCCACCGGCTGGCGCCGTACGCGTTCGACCACGACGACAAGGCCGACTGGATTGCCCAGCATTTCTTCACCGGCGGGATCATGCCGAGCCACCGGTTGATCCGCGAGCTGGACGAGCGATTCACGCTGGAAGCAGACTGGCGCTGGAGCGGGCTGCACTACCAGCGCACCGCCAACGACTGGCTGGCCCGCTACGACGCGAACGCGGCCGCGATCGATCCGATCCTGCGCGCGGTGTACGGCCGCGACGCTGGCCTGTGGAAACGCCGCTGGCGGCTGTTCTTCCTGGCCACCGCCGGGCTGTTCGGCGCGCGCGAGGGCCGCGACTGGGGCATCAGCCACTACCGGCTGCGACCGCGATGAACCTGCGCGCGGCGATCCGCGCCTATGGGTCCCATTCCGATCCGGCGACGGCGGCGGCGTGTTTCGTGGCGCTGGTCCTGGGGTCGAACGGGCCGGTCTATCCGCTGTACGTGATCGCGGTGGTGGGCTGGGCGCACGGCCACGCGGCGTTCGTGACCATGGTCGCGATGCCGCTGTTCCTGGCCGTCCCGGCGCTGGCGCGGCGGCGGCCGGAAGCGGCGCGAACGGCGCTGTGGCTGGTCGGCACGGTCAACACGGTGTGGTGCATGAAGCTGCTGGGGCCGGCGACCGGCGCGGGGCTGTTCCTGCTGCCCTGCATCGCGCTGGCGGCGCTGCTGCAGGGGCGCGCGTTGACCCTGGCGGCGGTCGGGCTGCCGATCCTGCCGCTGCTGATGCCGGCAACGGCGTTCGGACAGCCGATCCTGGCGCTGACGGCGGCGGAGGACGCACGGCTGGCAGCGCTGAACGGGTTCAGCGCGGCGTGCCTGATGGGACTGATCGCGTTGCGGCTGGCGAGCGTGCTGCGGGGGCCGGACGCGTAGCGCCGGCGCAATTTCCCGCAACTTTCCGTGGGCGCACCATCAAAGGCATCGGCTCGTCCTCCTGGGAGGCACGATACCAACAAGGGGGTCGGATACCAACATGGATACCAGCAGACGCAGGCCGATATCGGGGGCACGCCATGGTATCCGCGGCTACGCTACCGCGCGCTAAATCCCCTACATTATGGCTATTTATCAGTGGTATAAGAGGGCTATAGCCCGGATAATTCACGATGGTGCGGCGCAGGGTTTCGTGGCCTGAGGGCGGCTCAACGGGAGGTTGTGGTCGCACGGGTCGCCGTCGGTCCGTTTTTTACGGTCCGTTGGGCAGGCTCCG
>JAKAZJ010000526.1 GCA_021826565.1 Pseudomonadota bacterium
CGTCTCGGCCGGGTCGCAGACCACGCGCAGAACCGCGAAGGGCAGGTTACGCGCCGCCGCCGCCGCCGCCAGGCCGCCCGTCTCCAGGTCCAGCGCGACACAGCCGGTTTCCCGCCGCAGCCTGGCCTTTGCCCCGGCGGTCGCGGCGATTTCGGTGCCGCACAGCAACAGGCCTTCGGTCGGACCGCCCAGGGCGCGGGCCAGATCAGGGTCCACCGGCAGCGCTCGGCCGTCCAACTGGACCGCGCGGGGAATCAGCACGGTGCCGGGGGGCAGTGCCGGGTCCAACCCGCCAGCCAGGCCGAAGCTGACCAGCGCCGTGACGCCGGCCTCGGCCAGGACTTGCGCCGCCCGGGCGGCGCCCGCGGCGTCACCGCCGCCGATCGCGACCGGCCAGCCGAGGCCGCGCAACAGCCGCGCCTCGGCCCGCAGCCCGACGACCACACCCGGTCGCGACGCAACCATCGCGACTGGCGGTTCACCAACTGACCGCAGAAACATCGTATCCCCAATACCCCAGCCGGAACGGCACGGCAGGACGCTGCCCGCGGTGAAAAAAACCGCCCGGTCGTCGTAGCCTGTGTTACCGATCCGGAGGGGCAACGCAAGCGTGGGATGCGGCGAAGGATGCGCCGTGTCGCCGCGCGCGGTTGCCGGTGCCGGTCGCGCGCGGCATGATGGGTCGTCACCGTCACCCCCGGGAACCCGCCCATGGCCGACCCCATCCCATTTCGCTCCGCCGTGCCCGGAACCCAACCGCCTTACGACCTGCCGGCATATCTCGGCACCATCAAGCGCCATCCGTTGCAACCGCTGCACCGGTTGGACTCCACCGTGACCGAGACCACCGGCCCCCGCTTTTCCTCGGCGCTGTTCCCCGAAGACGGCGATCTGTCCCGGGTCGACGGCCAGGACGCCCTGGGTCAGCGGATCATCGTCGCCGGCACGGTAACGGATGAAGACGGCCGCCCAGTGCCGCACACCATGCTGGAGATCTGGCAGGCGAATGCTGGCGGCCGCTATCATCATCCGGCGGACCAGCACGACGCGCCGCGCGACCCGCATTTCAAGGGCAGCGGGCGGGTGTTCACCGACGCCGACGGGCACTATCGGTTCCTGTCGGTGCTGCCGGGCGCCTATCCCTGGCCCAACCACCGCAACGCCTGGCGGCCGAACCATATTCATTTCTCGCTGTTCGGGCCGGCCTTCGCTACGCGGCTGATCACTCAGATGTATTTCGCCGGCGATCCGCTGCTGGCGTTCGACCCAATCTACAACGGCGTGCCGGATCAGGCGGCCCGCGCCCGGCTGGTGGCCGGGTTCGATCTGGATCTGACCGAGCCCGATTACGCGCTGGGCTATCGCTTCAATATCGTGCTGCGCGGGCGCGGCGCGACGCCGATGGGGATCTGAGTCCATGCCGATCGCGACCGCCAGCCAGACCATCGGCCCCTACTGGCATCTGATCGAGGATCCGTCCTGGTCGGACCTGACCCGATTCGGCGCCGAAGGCGAGCGCATCACGCTGTCCGGCCTGGTGACGGACGGGGACGGGGCGCCATTCGCGGATGTATGCATCGAGCTATGGCAGTCCGACCCCGTGGCCAACGATCGGTTTCCCGCCTTCGGGCGCAGCCGCACCGACGCGAACGGGGTCTACCGCTTCACCACCCTCAAACCCGGACCAGTCGCGGGGCGGGGAAATGCGATCCAGGCGCCGCATCTGGCATTATGGGTGCTAGGGCGCGGGTTGATGCGGGGCTTGGCGACGCGCGCCTATTTTGCCGGGGAGACGCGCAACGAAGCCGACCCGGTGCTGGGATCGGTGGAAGACGCAGCGCGCCGCGCCACACTGATCGCCGCGGCCGCGGGGCCGGGAGCATGGCGGTTCGATATCCGCCTGCAAGGGACGGGTGAGACGGTGTTCTTCGACGTTTGACCCGCAGCGCAAGACCGCGCGCTCAATCGCGCCCCGGGGACAAGGGGTTTGGGTTGACCAGAGTGCCCGACGCGAATGGCGGCGCTCTGGTCGTCGAGCACACGCCGGCCCCACTCACGCACGTCAATGCCGTGCTGCCGGTGTATCGTAGCGATAACCAGGCGCACGGCATGAGCTGCTTGGGAATCTGCGTGACCGCACATCACCAGCTGCCCGCATGACGCCCACCTGCGCCGGAGCCTCTATGCCATGACGGCGACTGCCCCCGCCTCCACCCGCCTCGGCGCTGTGCCCTGGAACCGGTTTCATACCGTTATCGTGCTGCTGTTCGGGGTCGGCTGGGCGATGGATGCGTTCGAGGTGACCCTGATCGGCACCGTCCTCGGCGCGTTGCGGGCACGGTTCCACCTGGGATCGGATGCGATGTCCCTGCTGCTTGGCGCCTGGTTCGCCGGTCTGATGCTGGGGGCGGTTGGATTCGGCGCGCTGGCCGACCGCCAAGGGCGCCGGCGCGTGTTCCTGGCCAGCCTGGTGCTGTATGGCGTGTCCACCCTGGCCACTGCCTTGGCACCTGGACTTTGGGCGCTGCTGGCACTGCGGTTCCTGGCCGGCATCGGCGTGGGAGCGGAATATTCCGCAATCAATGCGGCAATCGCTGAGTTGCTACCCTCCGGTCGGCGCGGACGGGCGAGCGCCATCGTGCTGAATTTCTGGCCGATTGGTTCGCTGGTCGCGTCCTTGCTGGCATGGTTGGTGCAGGGCAATCGGGTGAACGA
>JAKAZJ010000527.1 GCA_021826565.1 Pseudomonadota bacterium
CGTTCCCGGCGCCGGGATGCACCACCACCACCGGGCGGTCGAACAGCGCGCCGAGGGGCGTCGGCAGCGGCCCGCCCAGCGGCCCGCCCAAGGGGATGACAGGTGGGATGACAGGGGGGATGCCAGGGGGGATGCCAGGGGGGATTACAGAGGGGACGACGACGGCCCCCGGGCGCGCTGTCGCGGCGAGTTCCACCGCGGCCACCAGCCGCAGCAGGTCCTCGGTGATATGTTGGCGCTTGGGGTGCAGGGCGCGGTCGCCCTCCCATTCCAGGGCGATATCCAGCCACGGGAACTGGCCCATATGGTCGTAGCCCGCGGTCCAGCGCGCGTGGGCGCGGCGCAATATCTCGCGCGTGTCGAGATGCTTGCGGAGATCGATCGCCAGATCCGGGCGCAGTGCGGCAAGCCGCGCGTCCAGCGCCGCCAGGTCCCCGGCGTCCGGCTCGGCCTGGCCCAGTGCCGAGCGGGCGTGGAAGAAGGCGAACGGGATGATTTCGGCGATCGTCGGTTCCAACGCCGCTAACGACACCGCAGCGGGGCTGGCCAGAACATGGATCGAAGCCTCCGGAAACACCTCCCCCAGCCGCCGGATCGCCGGCAGCGCCGTCACGAAATCACCGATGTGATCCAGCTTTACCGCCAGGATCCGCCGCACCTGCTCGCGCGCGATCCGCGGTCCACCGCCATGGACCACGCGCAGCCGTTCCTCGATCGGGCGGCCATCGTCGTGATCGGTGGCGAGATTGGGATTGTGGAACGAATCACCCAGCGCGAAGCGCGTCCGCCAGCGCCGCTCGAACCTCGCCAGATCGTAGGTCTCGTTCAGGCCGCCGCGGCTGGCCAGTTCGTGATGGATCAGGCTCGCATGCGGCGTATAGACCACGCGCCGCCCCGCTTCGAGCGTGCGCAGGCAGAAATCCAGATCGTTGTTGATCACCTCGTGCGCCGCATCGAACCCGCCCAACACATCGAAATGCGCGCGCCGCATCATCATGCAGGCCCCGGTCACGGCGCTGACATTGCGCTGCGTCAGCGCCAGGCCGAAATAACCGGGGTCGGTTTCGGCGGCGAAGCGAAAGGCGTGCCGGCCGGTGGCGGTGCCCGACAGGAACATCCCGGCGTGCTGCACGGTACGATCCGGGTACAGCAGCCGCGCTCCCACCACTCCCACGTCCGGGTCCTGCGCCGCATCGAGCAGCGCGTCCAGCCAGTCTTCCTCGATCACCTCGATGTCGTCGTTCAGGAACAGCAGAAATGTCCCGCGCGCGGCGGCGGTGGCCAGGTTGTTGAAATGCGACCAGTTGAACGCGGCCGGCGCGGCAATCACCTGATCCGCCAGATCACGCAGCCGTTCGCGCAGCGGCGCGCGCGCGGGCGGAATGTTCTCAACGCAGATGATCTCGAAATCGCGGTACCTGGTTCGCGCCCGCAGCGAGGCGATGCAGGTTTCGATATGTCCGTCCGCGCCGTTGGTGGGAATGAGGATGGACACGCGCCCGGCCGAAGCCGCGTGCCGCTGGCGAAAGCGCCCCGGCAACAGGCCGGGGGCGATTGTTCCGCCGATCCCACGCCGCGCCAACGCCGCCTCCCGCGCCGCCAGCGTGGCGGCCGGATCCGCCGCCACATCCGTACTGCGCGCCAGCAGCAGCGGCACGTGATGGACCGCGCGCGCCTGCTCGGTCAGACGCAGCATCAGGTCGTCGGCACTGACACCTAGCCCGCCGGCGCGGCGCAGCAGCGCGGCCGAGGCGAACCATGGCCGGCCGATGTAATTCCAGGCCAGCAGAAGGTCAGGAGAGAAATCAGGCTTGAAGAACGCCTCCCGCTTCAGGCTGACCGGGTCGGTGCGGGCTTCGTCGGCGTACAGGAAATCGGCGTCCGGCGTCACCGCCTGGGCCAGCGCGATTTCGGCCAGCGCGCCCGCGTCCAGCACGTCCCCGGCATGCAGCACGGCGCACAGCGTCGTCGCCGGTACGGAAGCAGGCGGCCAAGTGCCAACCCGCACCGCGTCGAGACGCGCAGCGCCGCCGAACCTGGCCCGCAGCGCCGCCGCCTCGGCCGCGTCGGCGGCCGCGAGATCGGCGTGCCAAGTGCCCAGCGACTGCGCATTCAGGCTCGCCAAGGTCGCAGCCAACCCCGGGTCGGATGGGTCCAGGATCAGCAGCCGGAACGCAGGCGCGGCTCCGAGAGCGGCCAAATATCGGGTCTGGGCGCCGGCCTCGGCGGGGCCAATGCGCGCCCGCACGCCGGGACCGTCCTCCGCCCCCTCGGGAGGCTGCACCGTGATCGCAAAGGCGCGTTCGGTTCCAGAGCCATCCGCGGCGCGCGCCGCCAGGCGAAGCCGATGCGCGCCCGGACGCAACAGACGCGGCGGGACATGGAAGGCGAACCCACAGCGCAGCGCGCCGGGCCAGTCCGGGAACGCGCGCTCCACGTCCTGACGCGCCAAGCCACCATGCGCCTCACCCAGACGTTGGCCGTCCAGATAGACGGTCACACCCTCGATCGGGGCGTGGCGGGCCAGCACCCATCCCTCGATCGTGAGACGGGTCGTGACCGGTTCCACCATCGCCCCCTCGGCCAAGGCGGGGCGGTCGATCTCCAGACGGAACGCGGCTTCGGCGGCCGGGCGCGGCGCGGCGGGCGTGGCCACCGCGATCGGCAGCTCCAGCGTCTCGGTATCGCCCAGCAGATTGCGGATGGTCACCTCG
>JAKAZJ010000528.1 GCA_021826565.1 Pseudomonadota bacterium
GGGGCTGCGCAGGCTGGCCTCGGTCAGATGCGGGTTGCCGGTCACGGCGCGCGCGGTTCCGGGTGTGATCTGCATCAGCCCGCGCGCCCCGGCGCTGGAAACGGCGCCGGCGTCGAAATTCGATTCCGCCCGCGTCACCCCATAGACCAGCGCCGGATCGATCCGGAACCCACCCAACGGGTGCAGGACCGGCATCGGGAAGCGCAGGGATTGCGGCGCCACGCCACGATCGGCCAGCAGATGCACCCGCATCTCGGCGGCGACATCGCGCAGCCCGGCCCGAGCGGCGATCAGCATCGCCGCCTGCCGCAGCTGCGGATCGGCGCCGAGCTGCGGCCACAGCGCGCGCAACGCCGCCGCCGCCCGCGTGGTTTGTCCGACTTGCAGCAGCGCGAACACCAGCCGCCCGGCCGGCAGCGCCAACAGCGCGTCCAGGTCGGCCGGCGCCAGAACGGCGTGTCGCACGCCCGGGTTCCAGCCCAGCGCGTTGCGGGCGATCAGGCCATAAAAGCTCTGCCCATCCCGCGCCGCGCGGCGGAACCAGCGCGCCGAGGCCACCAGATCCCCTTGGCGCTGCGCGGCCCGACCGGCCCAATAGGCCCCCGCGGCGCGCAACGAGGCGCCGGCCCCGGCGGCGTGGGCGGCGGCGGCGAAGCGGGCGGCGGCCAGGTCGATGCGGCCCCCGCGCCAGGCCGCCAGCCCTGCGACGAACGCCGGCGGTCCGCCAAAACGCGGTCCGGTAAGGCGCATCGTGGCGTCGGCCACGCGTAGCGCCTGGGCGTCATGGTTGGCGGCAAACAGGGCCCGGGCGAGCGTGGCGCGCAGCACGGACGCGGCCTGCGGAGGCAGCGTGCGGGCAGCGACGATGCGGCGCTCGGCCAGGGCGACTTCGCCCCGTCCGCCGTCGATCTGCACCAGACCGCGCAGCCAAAGGGGAGCGCCCGGGTTGTCGGCAGCCGGGTCTGTCGTGGTCAGCGTGGCAACCCGGCGCGTGACGGCGGGGGATAGCAGCGGCGGTGGCGGCATTGCCAGGGCGGCGTGCAGTCCGGGCGGGACCAGTCCGCCAGCCGGCAGACGCTTGAGCAGCAGCGCACGGATCGCCGGCGCATCGGCCTGAGAGCCATACCGCGTCAGCCAGGCGGTGAGTTCTGCGACGGTGGAACGGTGGAACCGGCCGAGATAGCGATCCGCAAGGATCGGACCGAGAAGGGTACGGTCATGCAACTGCGCGGTCAGGCGCACGGCGTCGTCCATGCGGCCCGCTTCCTGGTCGGCAAAAATCTGCCGCGCCAGCGCGCTATCCGCCGGAGACTCCGGTTGCGGCAGTGCGGCGTAGCCTCCACCTGATCCCGGGAACACCCCGGGGCCGGAGACACGCGGAAGCACCATCGCGGTCTGGTCGTTCCCTCCCTTCCCGGCCGCGTGGGCCGCCGGAGACGAGGCTCCGGCGAGCAGCGCCGCGCCGGCTAGCATTAGCCGGAATGCGGGAAGGCGGGAGAGCGTTTGACCGATCCCTCGCATGCGGTTCGCCTAGCCGGCATAAATCTTCGCTGCAATCCTTGAAATCAGTCAGGGGCGCGTTACCCCGGCTGCCAAAATCCCGCAACAAGGTGTTAGAAGGGGTTTTACGCTCACGATTTCGTGAGGTCGTCGTCCAGGGTGCGCCGCAGCAATCGCAGGTCGGCCCAGGCGCGGCGGCGCGACGGGCCGGGATTGCGGAGCAGAAATCCCGGATCCTCGGTCGCCAGCGCCGGGATCGGCGGCAGATCGGGCAGCGCCAGGGGGTGCCAGGCGGCGCGCGGGACGCGCCGGTTCGCGGCCCCCAGGAAATCCCGCGCCGCCAACGCGCCCAATAACACCACGCGCCGCGGCTGGACGAGGGCGATCAGGCGCAGCAGGAAGGGCAGACCAAGGGCGCGCTCGGCGGTGCTCGGCACCCGGCCGCCAGGAGGGCGCCAGGGGATCAGCGGCGCAAGAATAAGGTGATCGCGATCCAGGCCGATGCTGGCCAGCATCTGGTCCAGCATCGCCCCGGCGGGGCCAGTGAAGGGCCGGCCCTCGCGGTCGTCCGTGTCGGACGGCGCCTCGCCGATCAGCAGCAGCCCGGCGCGCGGATCGCCGGTCGGCAGCACCGGGCGGGTCGCGGTGACACTCAGGGCGCAGCCGGTGAAGCCGGCGATCGCGGCGCACAGCGCGTCCAGCGTGTCGGCCGCGGCGGCCAGCGCGGTGGCCGAGCTAACCGGGAGCAACGCCGCGGCAGCCGGCGGGACCAGCGGCGCGGCGGGCCGAGCGGCGGCGGACGGCGGCGACACCGCCAGCCGATCCTGCGGGGCGTCGCTCAGCGCCTCATCCGCGCCGAGTTCGATCTGCCAGCGCAGCGCCGCAAGCGCGTCAGAGGGGGGCATGTCCAAGCGGGCCCCTGGCGCTTAGGCGAGCAGAGCGGTGCGTGGGGTCATGAAAACGGCCTGATCCATCCGCGGTGCTCCAGTGTCGAGAGACCGAGGCTAGCGCGGAACGCGCCGGGGGCGAAGGCACCCGCGCGCTCGTGTTACCGCGCCAGCGCTGCCGTAAACGCCACCGCCTGCGTCCCCCAGCCGGGCAGCGCCTGGCCGGCGGCGAACGCGGCCTCGGCGAGCGTGCCGCGCAACCCGGCATCGAAGATCAATCGCCGCAGCGCCTTCGCAAGCTGGTCGATATCCCCGGGTGGGCAGAT
>JAKAZJ010000529.1 GCA_021826565.1 Pseudomonadota bacterium
CGCCGGGCGGCACCGGTTTCCGCCTCGGCGACTCGCTTGGGACCATCAACGTCGCCGCCCCCACCGACGGCAAGCAGCACAGCTACAAGCTGATCAGCAGCGCCACCAGCGGGACGCAGTTCTATATCGACGGCACCCAGCAATACACTTCCGCCACCCAGATGACCGCGCCGCAATCCGGCACCGACACGCGCTTCGGCGCGCAGTTCAGCACTTATGGGGAATATTTCGACGGTTCATTGTCGAACGTCGCCATCTATTCCGGCCTGCCGAGCGCGCCGAGCGTGCCGGAACCCGCGAGCCTCGCCTTGCTCGGCGTCGGCCTGCTGGGGCTGCCGGTGCTGCGGCGGCGGCGCCAGACCAGCCGGGCCTGACCTGACCTGACGTGACGCGGCGGGCCGGTGCGCCGGTCAGTGGAACACCCGCCCGGCGTCGATCACGATCGTCTGCCCGGTCATCGTCCCGGTGCGGCACATCGTCACCACCATGTCCGCGCAATCGTCCTTGTCCGCCGCCATCTTCAGCAGCGCCCCGGCCGCCGAGCGTTCGATCTGCTCGGCGCGCAGATTGGCGGTCGCGCGCGTGCCCTCCAGCAGCCCCGGGGCGACGCAATTCACCAGCACCTCCGGCGCCAGCGCCACCGCCATGCAGCGCGTCAGATGGATCAGGCCCGCCTTCGACACCGCATAGGCGATCGACGATCCGGTCGGCTGCAACCCGGCCACCGAGGCGATATTGACGATCCGCCCGCGCCCCTGCGCCTTCATCACCGGCGCCACCGCCTTGGTCAGTTGCATCGGCCCGGTCAGGTTCACCGCCAGGATCCGGTCCCACACCTCCTGCGTCAGCGCATCCAGGTCAGGGAACGGGATCGCCTTGTTGAAGGCGGCATCGTTGATCAGGATATCCAGCCGGCCGAAGCGGGCCGTGACCGCGCCCACCAGCGCCGCCACCGCGGCGGCATCGGTGATGTCGCAGCCGAATGCGGCGGCATTGACCTGGTACGACGCGGTCAATGTCTGCGCCACCGTCTCGGCCTGATCGCGGCTTTGCGCATACATCACCGCGACATGCACGCCTTCGCGCGCCAGCGCGTGACAAATTCGTTGGCCCAAGCCGCCATTGCCGCCGGTGACCAGCGCCACCGCGCCCCTGAGTTCCATGCGTTCCTCCTGTCGGTTTGACCGGGAGTGTGCGGGTGGGCGCGGGGGCGCACAAGCCGGCCCGGATCGGCGCGAGTTCTCCCCGGAGAGCAGCGGGTGCGCGGACATTCCTCCGCACGCTCTCAGGCAAGTCGCTCCCACAGCCCGGTTTCGATGTCCAACCGATCCTGTTCCAGCCCGCGGAAATCGCCGCGCGAGACCACGCCCACCACCGTCCCGTCTTGCAGCACCGGCACGTGGCGGAACCCGCCGTCGCGCATCAGCCGCAGCGCCTCGATCGCAGTGTGCCCGGGCGTCAGCGTGACCGGGTCCGGGGTCATCGCGTCGGCCAGCGGCGTGGCGGGATCGATCCCCTCCGCCAGCGCCTTCACCGCGTCACGGCCGGTGAAAATACCCCGCAGCCGCTCCGCCACCACCAGCACCGCGCCGACCCGCCGCGCCGCCATCACCTGGCAGGCGGCGCGCACCGACGCCTCGGGTGGCAGGATCAGCGGCACCTGGCGGCGCAGGATTTCGGACATCGATCGGTCGGTCATGGCGCGGCTCCGCGCGTTCCGGGCAGGCCGCCATCCCGCACCGGTCGCCGTGCCGGCGCATTGATCGCGATCAATCGGCGGCGCGGTGTCCGGATGCCAGGGCCAGCGCCAGATCGATCGCCTCGATCAGGCTTTCCTCGCTTGCCACGCCGCGCCCGGCGATATCGAACGCGGTGCCGTGATCGACCGAGGTGCGGATCAGCGGCAGCCCCAAAGTCACGTTCACCCCCGACAGCGCCCGCCATGTCCCCGTGGCCGGATCGACATCGAAGCCCAGCAGCTTCACCGGGATATGCCCCTGGTCGTGATACATCGCCACGACCGCATCGAACTGGCCCGCGCGCAGTTTCACGAACACGGTGTCGCCCGGCACCGGGCCGATAACGTCCAGCCCCTCGGCGCGGCAGGCGGCCACGACCGGTTCGGTGACATCAAGGTCCTGGCGCCCGAACAACCCGCCCTCGCCGGCATGCGGGTTCAGCGCCGCGATCGCCAGCCGCGGCTGCGCCAGCCCCAGATCGCGCAGCGCCGCCAGCGTGAGGTCGATGGTCCGGCGCAACCGCTCCGGCGTCAGCAGGCGCGGCACGTCGGCCAGGGCGACATGAGTGGTGACGTGGCTGACGCGCATCGGCCCATGCACCAGCAGCATCACGGAGTTTTTCGCCCCGGTCAGCGCGGCCAGCATGTCGGTGTGGCCGGCGTAATGATATCCGGCGAGATTGAGCGCCGCCTTATTGAGCGGCGCGGTGACGATGGCAGCGACCGTCCCGGCCTGCGCGAGTTCCACCGCGCGCGCGACCGCGAGATAGGAGAAGCGTCCGGCCTCGGCGCTGATCGCGCCCAGCGGGACCGGTTCCTGTTCCGCGCCGGCGGCCAGGAAGCCGAGCGGAGCCTCGGTCCCATCGGGCAGGCGCGTGGTGCCCAGGATCGCGGTGGCGCGGTCCAACGCGGTGCGGTGGCCGATCACCAGCAGACGCAACGCGCCGTCGGCCAGACGAGGGGCCAGGCG
>JAKAZJ010000530.1 GCA_021826565.1 Pseudomonadota bacterium
CGGATCGCGCCGATAAACGCCAGCATCATCGGCGCCCAGATCCAAGGCAGGACGAACAGCGCCTCCCCGCCCAGCACCACGAAGAACAGCCACGGGCGGAACCGCAACCCCAGCGCGCGGTCGCCCTGGAAGGCGAACGACGCCCAGTGATGCGTCGCGTTCCACCACACCACCGGGGCGAACACCGCCAAGGCCAGCACGCCGGCCAGGTACGGATGCGGCCGCGCCAGCCAGCGCCGGTGCGCGGTGCTGGTCAGCAGATAGACCAGGGCGCCGCCGATGGTCAGCACCGCGGTGTATTTGGAAAACAGCGCCAGCCCGGCGCAAAGGCCGGTGGCGCCCCACCAGCCCCAGGCGGCGCGACCCTGCCCCTCCATCGCATGGACCAGACACAGCGCGGCACCGACCAGCGCCAGGTCCAGCGGCCCGTCGGGCAGCACCCAGGTCGCGGTGGTCACGCCGAACACCGGCGACAAGGTCAGGAACAAAGCCGCCCACACCCCTGCCCGCCGTCCCGCCAGCGCCGCGCCGAGCCGGTAGATCAGCCAGGTGGTCAGGGCAAAGGCGGCGATGAAGGGCAGGCGCACCGCCAGCGGCGCATCGGTTCCGAGCAGCCGGGCACCGGCCCACTGCATCCACCACGACGCCGGCGGGTGGTCGAAATACCCCAGCCGCAGCGACCGGCCGGTCGCGACCATGTAGGATTCGTCGATCCCGAGACCGCTCGCCCAGGCGAACGCCACCCGTACCGCGCTGGCTGCGGCGATCAGCGCCAGAACCGCGTGGCCCGCCCCCTGCTCGTTCGGAACCGCCTGCGGAGCAAGGGGCGGGGTAACGATTTCAGCCCGCGACAACGCGCTGGGTCTGCACGCCCAGGCCCTCGACCGACAGGCGCATCACGTTGCCGAGCTTCAGGAACACCGGAAGCGGCTTCTTGCCCAGACCCACGCCCGGCGGGGTGCCGGTGGCGATCACATCGCCCGCATGCAGCGTGATGAAATGGCTGACATAGCTGACGATCTTGCGCACGCCGAAGATCATGGTCTCGGTGGTGCCGTCCTGCATCCGCACGCCGTCCACCTCGGTCCACAGGCGCAGCTTCTGCGGGTCGGCGATTTCATCCTTGGTGACCATCCACGGGCCGGTGGGGCCGAACGTGTCGCACCCCTTGCCCTTGTCCCAGGTGCCGCCACGCTCGATCTGGTATTCCCGCTCGCTCACGTCGTTGCAGACGCAGTAGCCGGCGACATGCTCCATCGCGGCGTGTTCCGGCACCGAGCGCGCGGTGGTGCCGATGACGATGCCAAGCTCCACTTCCCAGTCCAGCTTGGTCGAACCGCGCGGCATGACGACATCGTCGGACGGACCGGCGAAAGCCCCCAGCGATTTCAGGAACACGATCGGTTCCTTGGGGATCGGCGCGCCGGTTTCGGCGGCGTGGTCGGCATAATTGAGGCCGATGCAGACATAGTTCACCGGCCGGGCGACGCAGGCGCCGAGGCGCGGGTTGCCGGTCACTTTCGGCAGGCTCGCCGGGTCGATGCGGCGGAGCATATCGAGCGACGCGGGCGACAGCGCGTAGCCGTCGATATCGCGGACCACCGCGGCGAGGCAGCGGAGATCGCCATTGGCGTCGCGCAGACCGGGTTTCTCGGCGCCCTGGGGGCCGTAGCGGAGCAGTTTCATGTGCCATTTCTCCTGTGGAACGCATCGCCCGGTCCCGACGCGGGAGCGGGCGTCAGATGGTCATCCCGCCGTCGATCACCATCGCCTGGCCGGTGACGAAGCGCGCGTCGTCCGAGGCGAGATAGACCGCCAGCGCGGCGATTTCCTCGGCCGTGCCAAGCCGGCCCATCGGTTGGCGGGCGACGAAGGCGGCGCGGGCGGCGTCCATCGATCCGGCGGCGGCGGCATTGGCGGCGATGCGCTGGTCCAGGCTGGGGGTGGCCACCGTGCCCGGGCAGATCGCGTTGCAGCGGATGCCGCGGCCCACGTAATCGGCGGCGACGGCCTTGGTCAGCCCGATCACGGCGGCCTTGGTCGCGCCATAGATTGCGCGGTTCGGCACGCCCTTCAGGCTGGAGGCTACCGAGGCGATGTTCACGATCGCGCCGCCGCCCTGCGCCAGCATGCCGGGGAGAAACGCACGGATCGCGCGAAACGCGGCGCGTACGTTCAGATCGAAGCCGAAACTCCATTCCTCCTCGGTCGCGTCGAGGACGCTACCCTGGTGGACGAAACCGGCGCAGTTGCAAAGAATGTGGATCGGGCCGGCATCCGCCGCGGCCTGGGCAATCGCGGCCGGGTCCAGCATGTCGAGCCGCGCGGTGCGGATCCCGGGGGCAGTAAGGGTCGCCAACGTGGTCGGGTTGAGGTCGGTCGCGATCACCTCGGCGCCCGCCTCGGCCAGTGCCTGCGCGATGGCGCGCCCGATCCCCTGGCCGGCGGCGGTGACGAAGGCGCGGCGATCGGCAAGGCGGGTCATGGCGGTTTCCCCCGGGGCGCGGTTTCTCCCGGGGCCGGGCTTTGCCCCGATCCGGACCGGTTCGCAAGGGGGATGCCGCCGCGCTTCGATCAGTCGGGCGCGGGGGCGTGATATTGCGGCGCTTCGGCGCGGTCGCGCAGGCCGTAATCGCGCAGGATCCTTGCCACCCGCACCCGCGCGGCCGCCGGCGCCGGCACCGGCATTGCGTCCAGGTCCGG
>JAKAZJ010000531.1 GCA_021826565.1 Pseudomonadota bacterium
CCTCGCTGTTCGCCGACCTGTTCCCCGCCGCGCTGCGCGGGCGGGTGCTGGGGATTTTCGCTTCCGGAATCTATCTCGGCAGCGCACTCGCCTTGATCGGCGGCGGGCTGGTGCTGCGCGCGCTGCATGGCGGCGTGCTGGTCCTGCCGGGCCTCGGCGCGCTGCATCCGTGGCGGGTGGTGTTGCTGCTGGCCGCCGCACCCGGGGTGCCGCTGGCCGTGGCCGCGCTGGCGCTGCGCGAGCCGGCCCGCCGCCACCGCGCCAGCGCCGCGCCCGCGCCGTCCTTTCCCGCGGCCTTCCGCGCCGGCGGGGCAGCACTGGCGGCGCATATCGTGGCGTTCACCGCGCTCGCTTTCGCCAGCTACGCCGCCACCGCCTGGCTGCCGACCTTGCTGATCCGGGTCCATCACTGGACGCCGGCGCAAGTGGGCACGCGGCTCGGCCTGGAAGTGCTGCTGGTGGGGCCGGCCGGCTCCATCGCCGGCGGCGTGCTGGCCGACCTGCTGGAGCGGCGCCGCCGCAGCGACGGCAAGTTCCTGGTGACCGCGCTGGCCGCGGCCGGCACGGTGCCGTCCGCGCTGCTGGCCGGGCTGGCGCCGGGCGCGGCCGGCGCGTTCGCCGGCGCCGGGCTGGTGATCTTCTTCACCAGCTTCGTCTGGGGCCTCGCCCCCGCGGCCCTGGCCGAGATCGTGCACGGCGCGGCCCTCGGCCGCGTCACCGCGGTCTATACCGCAATCCTGAACCTGATCGGCCTCGGCCTCGGCCCCACCAGCGTGGCGCTGGTCGCGCGCTTCCTGTTCCCCGGCCCCACGGGCCTCGCCCCCGCGGTGGCGGTGGTGGTTCCGATCGCGGCGCTGATCTCGCTGGCCGCATGCCTGGCCGGCCGCCGCGCCTACCGCACCGTCCGCCTGCGCCTTGTGCCCGGAGAGCCGAGATGACCGACCCCAGACAACCCGCCACCGCCGCCACCCGCGCCGCCCAGGCCGCGGCCGCTGCCGCGCTGCCGCCGGACGACCCCCAGGATCTGGCCGACGCCATGCGCGGGCGGATCGCCCCGCTGGATCCCGCCCCCATCCAAGCGCGCAGCGGCGACCACATAGCCTGGGACTTTGCCCGCTTTGCCGCGTTCCAGGGGCCGGATGCGCCCTGCCCGGACACGGTCCATCCGGGTCTGTGGCGCCTGGCGCGCCTCAACGCGATCGGCGGGTTGTTCCGCGTCTCCGCCCGCGTCCATCAGGTGCGCGGCCTCGATCTTTCCAACATCACCTTCATCGAGGGCGCACGCGGCCGGATCGTCGTCGATCCGCTGATCTCGCGCGAATGCGCCGAAGCCGCGCTGGCGCTCGTTGACCGTCATCTCGGCGTCCGCCCGGTCAGCGCCCTGATCTATACCCACAGCCACAGCGATCATTTCGGCGGGTCGGAAGCGGTAGCGGATCGGCTGCTGCCGGGCGCGCCGATCATCGCCCCGGACCGGTTCCTGACCTGCGCCGTGTCCGAGAACGTGCTGGCCGGCCACGCCATGCGCCGCCGCGCGGTTTATATGTACGGCACCATGCTGCCGGCCGACGCGCGCGGCCTGGTGGATGCGGGCCTCGGCAAGACCACCTCCGCCGGCCGGGTCGGGCTGCTGCCGCCCGACACGCATATCACCACCGATGGCGACACGCGCATGATCGACGGCGTCGCCTGCGAATTCCTGCTCGCCCCGGAGACCGAGGCCCCGGCCGAGATGCTGTTCTACCTGCCCGACGACCATGTGCTGAACGCCGCCGACGACGCCTGCGCCGGGCTGCATAATCTCTACACGCTGCGCGGCGCGGAAGTGCGCGACGCGCGCGCCTGGAGCCGGGCGCTGGATCTCGCCTTGGACCGTTTCGGCGCCCGTGCCGAGGCGCTGTGCGGCGGCCATCACTGGCCGCGTTTCGGCCAGGACCGCATCGCCACTTATCTTGGGGTGCAGCGCGACGTGTACCGGTTCATCCACGACCAGACGCTGCGCCTGGCCAATGCCGGACTGACCCCGCGCGAGATTGCCGAACAGCTGCGCCTGCCCGCGGACTATGCGCCGTTCTGGTACATCCGCGACTATTACGGCACCGTCGCGCATAACGCGAAGGCGGTGTATCAGCGCTATCTGGGCTGGTTCGACGGCCATCCCGCCAATCTTGCGCCGCTGCCGCCCGAGGCCGCCGCGCCGCGCTACGTGGCGTTCATGGGCGGGGCGGAGGCGCTGCTGGCGAAAGCGCGCGAGTCCTTCGCCGCCGGCGAGTACCGCTTCACGGCCGAAGTGCTGACCCATCTGGTATTCGCCGAACCCGCCAACCTGGACGCGCGGGAATTGCAGGCGCGGGCGTTGGAACAGCTTGGCTACGGTTCGGAAAGCGCGGCCTGGCGCAATACCTATCTGACCGGGGCGCAGGAGCTACGCGCGCCGGCGGCGCCGCCGCGCCCGGCCTTGCCGCGCCTCGCCGCCTTGCCGATGGCCGCCTTGCTGCCGGTGTCGCTGATCTTCGAGGCGCTGGCGGTCGGTCTGAACGGCGACCGCGCCGCCGGCCGGCGCCTCGCCATCGCGTGGGTCTTCGTCGATACCAACGAGCGCTATTTCATGCGCCTGGAACGCGCCGTGCTGCACCACTGGCCGGACCGCGACGGCGCGGCGGACCTGACCCTGACGTTGCCCCGCGCTGCCCTGCCGCGC
>JAKAZJ010000532.1 GCA_021826565.1 Pseudomonadota bacterium
TAGCTCCGATGGAAGGAAGCGCGATGACCCTTGCCGCCCCGGCCTTGCGCGCAATCGCCCCGTTCACGCTGCGTGGCGAAATCGTCGGTCTCACCGGCCTGATGGCGGAGATCACGGGGCTTTCCGGCCAGATCGCAGTTGGCAGTCGCCTCGTTTTGCACCCGCGCGGCCCCGGCATTCCGGTACTGGCCGAAGTGGTCGGGTTCCGCGACCGTCTGGCCCGCGCGATGGCCTTCGGTCCGCTGGACGGTCTCGGGCCCGGCGCCGCCGCCGAGGTGGCTACACGCGCCGCGTCCACCGGCCTGGTGTTCGGCGAGCCGGGCGCTCTGGCCCCGTGCGAAGCCTGGCTCGGCCGTGTGATCGACCCGCTGGGCGCGGCCCTGGACGGCCGCGGATCACTGCCCCTCGGCCAACCCCGCCGGGTGCGCGCCGCGCCGCCGCCGGCGGCCGGCCGCGCCCGGCTCGGGCCGCCGATCGGACTAGGCGTGCGCGCGATCGATCTCTTCGCCACCACCCGGCGCGGTCAGCGTCTGGGGCTGTTCGCCGGCTCCGGGATCGGGAAATCGACGCTGCTCGCGATGCTGGCGCGCGGCGCGGAAACCGACGTCACGGTCCTGGCCTTGGTCGGGGAACGCGGTCGGGAGGTGCGGGAGTTCCTGGAAGATGAGCTCGATCCGGCGGCCAGGGCGCGCGCCGTGACCGTGGTCGCCACTTCCGACTCTTCCCCTCTGATGCGCCGGGAAGCCGCGCACGCCGCCATGACCGTGGCCGAGTATTTCCGCGACCGCGGGCGCCAGGTGCTGCTGCTGATGGATAGCGTCACCCGCTATTGCCTGGCGCTGCGTGAGATCGGGCTGTCCGCCGGCGAACCGCCGGCCACCCGGGGCTACCCGCCCAGCGTGTTCGCCGAACTCCCCCGCCTGCTGGAACGCGCCGGGCCAGGACCAGAACATCCGGCGGCTCCCTATCCGTCCGGCCATATCACCGGTTTGTTTACCGTTCTGGTGGAAGGTGACGACCATAACGAGCCGGTAGCGGACGCGGTGCGCGGAATCCTGGACGGGCATGTGGTGCTGGACCGACGCATCGCCGAAGCCGGGCGCTACCCGGCGATCGACGTTCTGCGCTCGCTGTCGCGCGCCGCCGCGAGCTGTCTGGATGCAGAACGTACTGCCACGGTTCGCCGCGCGCGCGCGCTCCTGGCGGTGCAGGCGGACATGGCGGACATGGTCCGGCTTGGTGCCTACCGCGCCGGCACCGATCCGGCGGTGGACGAGGCCCTGGCGCTCGCTCCAGCGATTGAGGAGGTGCTGCGCCAGGACCGCGCCGACACCGCCGGGCTGGACCGGGCCTTCACTGCACTCGGCATCGCGATTGCCCCGCATGGCCCGTAATCCACTCCCCCCCCTGCTGCGTCTGCGAAGCCTGGCGCGCGATGCGGCGCTGCGCGACCTGGCCGCGACCTTGCGCGCCGAGGCGGACGCCGCCCAGGCCGTTGCCGTGCTTGAAGTAGCGATTGCGCGAGAGACCGATGCGGCTGCCGCCTTGACCGGCGACGATGCCGTAGTGGAGGCGTTCGGCCGCTGGCTACGCAGCGCGCACCAGCATTTGGCGGCCGCCACCGCGGTTCGCGAAGACGCCAGCGCTGAAGTTGATCTGGCCCGCGCGGTGCTGGCCGCTGCCCGCTCCGCGGCGCGGGCAGCCGAAGAATTGCTGGACGCACAGGACGCCGCCGCCCGAGCACATGCCGCGCGCGGCGATCAGCGGACGCTGGACGATCTCGCCGGGCAGCAACGGAAAGAGTAGATAAGGCAGCATCATTGCCAGTTTGACCGCGATCAAGGCGCGGTGTGCGCATCCACCCCAGGATTGGAACCTCTCTACCCGAACCTGGAGCATCTCATGTCCGCCACCCGATCCACCGAAGCTGACTCCGGTCACGACCACGTCGTTCCGTTCCTGCTCGCCGTGGCGTTGGCCGCCGCGGTGCTGGCCGTCTCACTCGCGTTCACCGGGCTGCCGCACTGACGCTGGCCGCGCGGCGGGGCATGTGATACCGGATCGGGGGAGTTACTGACCCGGGACAACCGAGGTGGGCCAAGCAGCGCCCTTCTTGATTTTGCTCGGTGTCCGCGGCTCCCCCAGGCGGGTCCCATGCCATGCCGCACGCCGCGTCGTTGCCGCGTTTCGAGGTGTCGCTGACCGCGCCCGATTTGTGGGCGTGGCGGACGGGGCATGTCGGCATTCCCGGGATCATCTCCTTCGATGCAGTGCTCCCTGGTCCGCACGTCGCCTTGTTCGCATTGATGCATGGCAATGAGATCGCCGGTGCGATTCTACTGGATCGTTTGCTGTCGGCCGCGCTCCGCCCGGCGCGAGGACGGCTGAGTTTCGCGTTCCTCAATCTTGCCGCTTTCGACCGGTTCGATCCGCAGCAGCCCACTTTGTCGCGGTTCGTCGATGAAGATCTCAACCGCGTCTGGGACCCGGCGGTGCTGGACGGAGCACGCCGGTCGCGCGAACTGGATCGCGCGCGCGCGCTGCGTCCATTCATCGACACGGTCGATGTCGCGTTGGACCTGCATTCGATGCTGTGGGACTCCGATCCACTGCTTCTGTGCGGGGAAACACAACGCGGCCGGGCGCTAGGTCTGGCCGTGGGCGTGCCGGGGCTGGTGGTGGCCGATCGCGGCCATCCG
>JAKAZJ010000533.1 GCA_021826565.1 Pseudomonadota bacterium
AGCCGCTGTCCATGTCGGGCGCCAGCAGCCGGGCGGCAACGCGCGCGGCCCGGTCTTCCGGCACGATGCCCGAAAACAGCAGATGCCCGGGGTTGGAGGCGACCGACCACACCGGCCGTTTTTCCCCGTCCAACATATAGGCGTAGAAGCCTTCCTCCTCGGACCAGAAGGTTTCGTTGAACTTGTCGAACAGCACCGCCGCCTTGGCGCGCAGCGTGCGCGCGCGATCGGGGCGATCCAGCGCGTCATACACTTCCGCCATGCGCAGCCAAGCGTCGTACACGTAGCCTTGCAGCTCGCACACCGCTTTCGGGCCTTTCACCGGCGTGCCGTCGGGCCAGGACATGGAATCGCCCGAGTCCTTCCACGACATGTTCTCGTACCCGACCGGGGAACGGGTCTGGTATTCCTGGAACCCGTCGCCGTCGCGATCGCCCCAGTTGTCGATCCAATCCAGCGCCGCTTCGGCATTGGGCAGGAAGCGTTCCAGCAGCGCGCGATCGCCGGTCGCGCGCCAGGCCGCATGCAGCACCACCAGATACAGCGGCGTCGCGTCCGCGGTGCCGTAATAAGGCGTGTGCGGGATCAGCTTGAAATGCGCGAGTTCGCCCAGGCGCAATTCATGCAGGATCTTGCCCGGTTCGGCATCGCGATAATCGTCGCGCTCCTTCGCCTGCCAGCGGCCCAGCACATCCAGCGCGCCACGCGCGAATTCAGGCCAGACGATCAGCGATTGCAGCGAGACGATCAGGCTGTCGCGTCCGAACAGCGCCACGAACCAGGGCAGCCCGGCGGCGGGCACGAACACCATGTGATCGGTGCCCTCCACCGGCAGGCGCAGCGCCGCCATATCCTCGATCGCCTGGCGGTAGAAGCGGTAGAATTCCTCGTTCGACGTGCGTATCTTCAGCACCCGCTGTTGCCAGTCGGCGCGCAGATTGGCGTGCGGAAAACTATGCGCCTCGGTCGTGCACAGGCGCGGCGCGTGATGCGGTGCGCCGCCGTCTTCCAGATCGTATAGCAGGCAGGTGTGCCAGGTAGCGCCGGCGGCCAACGCGACCTCGAAGGTCAGGCGGCCATTGGCATAGACCGCGGTGCTGGTGGCGTTCTGCGCGGTGATGGTGACGGCGCGATGGAAATCCTGATTGCGATACGCGGTGCGCAGCGCCTGCGTGGCGTCCGACCATTCCGTCGTGATCCGCCCGCGCCGGACGATCCGGTTCGATTTCACATTGAAGATGTCGGCGAAGTCGGACCGTATCGCGAGTTCCAGGTTGAACCGGACCGGCTTGCCGCCGTGGTTGGTGATGTCGATATCCTCGTGCAGCCCGCCGCCGATGGCGCGCGCCAGCACCAGGCCCAGCACGCGCTCTGGGATCGGCCCGTCCTCGGTCAGGAAGGCGCGGTTGGTCAGATGGATGCGGGCATGGTCATGGGACACGGCGCCGCCGTTCAGCAGCTCCCAGGTCTCCCCGTTCGCATACAGCGCCCAGGCCGAGATCATGCGGGTATCGAAGAAATAAAGCCCGCGGTCAGACGGCCAGGTGATCTCGCCGGACGGTTCCGAGACCAGAACCGTATGGCCCTGGTGGATGGAGATCTGCGGCGGACCGACCTGGACCTTGAAGGACATGTTGCGACGCTCCCTGGAGTCGCACCAGGGTAGTCGCTTGTGGCGCGCCGATCACTCCCCCACGCCGAGCAGCGCGCCGCGCTGCCGCGCGCCGCGGAACTGCCAGGCGAACAAACCCGAAGCGGCGACGATCCAGACCAGATTAAGCCCGGCCGCCCAGCCCATCTCCCCCCACAGCACCTGCCCCGACAGCAGCGCCGCCCGCATCCCCTGGAATACATGCGAGGCCGGCACCAGGAACGCCACCGCCCGCAACGGCGCCGGCAGCACGGAGACCGGATAGAACACCGCCGCGAACGGCGTCAGCCCGAACAGCACCGACCACGCCAGCGCCTCGGCGCCGGCGCCGTGGCGCAGGATCAGGCTGACCACGCCCAGCGCCACCGCCCAGCCCATCACCATCAGATTGGCGAAGAACAGCACGATCACCGGGCCGAGCATGAACAGGTTGAAATGATATAGAAGGAAAGCAACCAGGATCGCCGGCCCCACCCCCACCACCACGCGCACCAGCGACATCGCCAGCAGCCCGGCCACCAGCTCCGCCGGGCGCAACGGGGCCACGAAGATATGCGCCAGGTTGCGCGACCACAGTTCCTCCATGAAGGCGATCGCGACCCCCATCTGGCCGCGCAGCGCCACTTCCCACAGCAGCACGCCGCCGAGCAGCGCCGCACCCGCCAGGCTCGCCGCGCGTTCCGTCCCGCCCGGCACCGCGGCCAGGCGCGCGGCCAGGAAGCGGGCGGTGAAGCCCCAGATGCACATCTGCAGCACCGGCCAATAGGCGAGTTCCAGAATCCGCGGCCAGGACCGGCGGTACAGCGCCAGATGCCGATACAACAATCCCCAGACCCGCCGCGGTGCCCCGTTCATGGCGCAACCGCCACGGCGCGGCGGTCGCGGGCGATGTCGAGGAACACTTCCTCCAGATCTTCCCGCCCGTAGCGCGAAAGCAACCCTGCCGGGCTGCCGCGATCGACGATCCGGCCTTGTTTCATCATCAGCACCTCGTCGCACAGCCGTTCCACCTCGGCCATGTTGTGGGAGGCGAGCAGG
>JAKAZJ010000534.1 GCA_021826565.1 Pseudomonadota bacterium
GCAGGCACCCTGGAAATAAGTGGGTGCGGGCACCCTGGAAGTAAGTCGGTGCGGGCGCCCGGGCGCTACGTCGGGATGACTCGCCCCCGGGTCCGGGCCATGCTGCCGCCCGCGCCCGCGCGAAGGATCCCATCATGCCCACGCAAGCCGAGAAATCCGCCGCCTTCCGAGCCCTGCACGATGCCCCAGGCGCGTTCGTCATCGCCAATGCGTGGGATGCCGGCTCGGCGCGCGTGCTGGGCGTGCTCGGCTTCCCCGCGCTCGCCACGTCCTCGGGCGCCGCCGCCGGCGTGCTCGGCCGGCGCGACGGGCGGATCAGCCGCGCCGAGGCGCTCGCGCACGCCGCTGCCATCGCCGCCGCCACCGACCTGCCGGTCTCCGCCGATCTGGAAGGCGGGTTCGGCGATGCGCCGGCGGATGCCGCCGCCACCATTGCCGCGGCCGCGCGCGCCGGCTTGGTCGGCGGCTCGATCGAGGATGCGACCGGCGATCCGGCTCGGCCGCTATATGGCCTCGATCAGGCGGTGGCGCGCATCGCCGCCGCCGTCGCCGCCGCCCGTGCGGCGCCCGTGCCGTTCCTGCTGACCGCGCGGGCCGAGAATTTCCTCCGCGGCAACCCCGATCTGGACGACACGATCCGCCGGCTGCGTGCGTTCCAGGCGGCCGGCGCGGATGTCCTGATGGCGCCCGGCCTGCCCGATCTGGCGGCCGTGCGCGCGGTCACCGCGGCGCTGGACCGACCGTTCAATTTCATGGCGGGGATCAAGGGCAAGACGCCCTCGGTGGCGGCGCTGGCCGAGGCCGGCGTGAAGCGGATCAGCCTGGCGACATCGTTGTGGCGCGCTTCCATGTCCGGCCTGGTCGCAGCGGCGCGGGAGGTGGCCGAGCACGGCACGTTCGGCTATCTGGACACCACCCTGCCGACGCCAGCAATGAACGCCTATCTGGCGGAATAGGCGGGAACTTGCGCCGGCTCGAACCGCGCCACCACGTAAAGCGGCCGGCGTTTGGTTTCGTTGAACACGCGCCCCAGATACTCCCCGATCACGCCTAGCGTCATCAGCTGCACGCCGCCCAGGAACAGCACCACCGCCATCAAGGACGGATAGCCGGCCACGCGGTTGCCGAACAGCAAGGTGCGCGCCACCAGCTGGCCGCCGAAGACGCAAGCGAACCCTGCTACCGCCAGCCCCAGATAGCTTGCCAGTTTCAGCGGCAACACGCTGAACCCGGTGATTCCCTCCAGCGCCAGGTTCCATAATTTCCAGTAGTTCCATTTGCTGTTGCCGGCCGCGCGCGGCGCGCGTACGCAAGGGACGGCGCAGGCGCGGAACCCCACCCAGGCATACAGCCCCTTCATGAACCGGTGATGCTCGCGCAGTTCCAGTAGCGCATCGACCACGTTCCGGCCGAGCAGCCGAAAATCACCCGCCTGGGGCGGCAGCGCCACCGGCCCGAAGCGGCGCATCGTGGCGTAGAACGCGGCGGCGCTGGTTCGTTTCAGCCAGCCATCGGCGCTGCGGTCGGCGCGTTCGGCGTAGACCATGTCGAATCCGTCCCGCCACGCCGCGACCATCGCCGGGATCAGCTCGGGCGGGTCCTGCAGATCGGCATCGATAAGGATCACCGCCTGGCCGCGGGCGCGGTCCAGGCCGGCGGTGATCGCGATTTCCTTGCCGAAATTGCGCGACAGGACCAGCAGGCCCAGCCGCGGGTCGACGGCGCGCAGCGACGCGGCCACCGCGGCGGTGGTGTCCGACGAGCCGTCATCAACGACGATCAGTTCCCAGCGTTCGCCCAGCCGATCCATCGCCGCGGTCAGTCTTGCGTGGAAGATAGGCAGGGCTTCGGCCTCGTTAAAGGCGGGGACCACCACCGATAGCACCGGGGCGAGGCCGCGCCCGGTGGGTAGGCGTAACGCGGGCGGCGGACGCCGATTGGCCAGAAGCGTCTGGTTCATGCCCGCCATGCTGGGGCCAAGCGGTAAACAACCCATTGCCGCCGCCCCGCCCGGCTTCCCATATACCGGCGGTCGCAAGCAACGAACGGAGGCCGCGATGCTGATTTCCGACGTGCTGACCGCCAAGGGCCACGAGGTTGCCAGCCTGCTGGCCGATTCCCGCGTGGCGGACGCGTTGCGCCTGTTCGCCGACCGCCATATCGGCGCGGTCGTGATCGACGATCGCTGGCAGCACCTGCAAGGTCTGTTCACCGAGCGCGATCTGGTCCGCCTGCTCGCCCGCCAGGGCGCGGACGTGCTGCAGGTGCCGCTGGGCGCGGTGATGACGCGCGCCGTCATCACCTGCCGGAAGCAGGATCGGATCGAGACGGTGCTGGCGGCGATGACGCAGAACCGCGTGCGTCATCTGCCGGTGCTGGACGGCGACCGGCTCGCCGGCATCGTCAGCATCGGCGATCTGGTGAAATATCGCCTGGACGAGAAGGCGCTGGAGGCCGACGTGCTGCGCGATATCGCACGAATGCACCCGGGTGCGGCGGGATCGAGCCTGGCGCCGGGTCACGCTGCCTGAGAGTTTCCGATCGAATGCCCGCGCGCTGCCGATTTCCCCGGCGAAGCCCGTTACTTCCAGTGGGCGTTCATCCACAGGTTCGATTGATTTTCGCGCTCTGACGCGCTGCTATTTCTGCCGCCAGGGCAGGCCGGCGGCTTTCCATCCGGCG
>JAKAZJ010000535.1 GCA_021826565.1 Pseudomonadota bacterium
TCGCCGGCGTGCTCGGGCAGCGTGATGCAGTACCCGACGTGCCGGACGGACAGCAGCATCACGCCGCTGCCCACCGCCGCCAGCTTCCGGCGCAGATGGGACAGATGGACGTCAACACCGCGGTCGATCCGGGGATCGGGCTTCGCCCCCCACAACACATCGGCCAGGAACGCCCGGCTCAGCGTGCGACCTTTCGCCTCCAGCAGCGCCCGCGCCAACAGCAGCTGGGTGCCGATCAGCCGGGCGCGCCCGCGCGGCCCCACCAGCTCGCCGGTGTTCGGGCGCATCACCGCTTTGCCGATCGCGATATCCCCCTCGCTCATGGCGCGTTCTCCGCGAAGCGGCGGCACGCGGCGTCCTTCAGGAACACGTCGGTGCGCCCCGTCTGCGACCAGTTCTGACGGTTGAGGCCGCACTTGTAGAACCGGCCGCCACGCGGTGATTGAAGCGCCACCAGATGCGCGCAGTCGCGGCAGGTCATGTCCCTCGGGCCCGTTCCTGGCGGCGAAACATGCCCGCGCTGGGGGGCCAGCCGGCGCAGGTGCTCAGGCAGCGCCATCAGGTCGGTCATGCCGCCTTCACCCCGAAAATCCCGGCCTTGATCGCGTCCAGCGTCTCAGCCGAAATCCCGCGTTCCCGCGCCACCACTTCCGCCGCGCTGGCCGCTTCCTTCCGCGCCCGCTCCGCCGCGCGCTTCTCCGCCGCGGCGATGAACTCCACGTTGCTGCGGCTCGCCCGGGTCAGGTGGTCGAGTGCTTTCGACAGCATCATCACCCCCTCGGGATCGCCCGCCAGCGCCTCGCGCCCCCCCTCGGCCACGTCCTCGCCTTCGGCGGCACGCATGAACAAATCCAGCACCGCGTTGTGCATGAGCTCGATATTCATGCGTGCCGTGCGGCTCTCCGGCGCATCGCCGAACTCGGCCACCGGCGCCTCCGCCACCTGGCGCGACCGGCGCATCCGTTCCGCGATGCGTTCCAGCCCCTTCACGTGCCGCCCCAGCGCGCTGCGGCTCACGCCCGGCGCGCCGTGCAGCTGGCGCAGATGCGCCAGGATGCCGTCGATCGTGACGCCTTGCATCCGCAGCCGCCCGATCTCGGCGCGGATGTCGTCGGGCAGCTGATCCACGCTGGACGGCCGCGCCATCGCTCAGTCCCCCGGCCCGCGCCGCGCCACGCCGGGATGCACCGAAACCCCGCGCGCCACCTCGTCGCCGGCGTCGGTCAACTGCGCCAGCCACAGCTCGGTTCCGGATGGCGGATGCAGCACCTCGATCCGCAGCAGCCCGTGCTCCTGGAGGAACGCCAGATCGGCGCGCATCAACTCATGCGCGATCCGGTGGCCGAACGCGTCCAGGCCCTTCCTCAGCACGCTCTCGTTGGCGCGGAACCCGCCTTCCGACAGCAGGCGCAGCACCACCAGCCGCCGATCCTCCGCCAGCACGTTCTGCAGGCTCATCGCGTCCGGGCCTCCGCGTCCAGCTGGGTTTTCAGCAGCAGGTCCAGCGTGTGCTCCACCCGGCGCACCGCGTCCGTCACGCCGCTCAGTTTCGCGTCCACCACCCCCACCGCCCGCTCGACGGCGGCCAGCCGCCCGCTCAGCACCGCCAAATCCGTGTGGCTCGGCATCTGCGCCATCCGCTGTTCCACCGCGTCCACCCGGTCGGCCAGCTGGTGGTGCGCGGAAAGCGAGGTGAAAGCCCCCCGCATATTCAGCCGCACCAGGGCCAGCGCCGCGCCGCCGCCGAACACGACGCTGGTGACGATGCCGCCGATGGTCCCGAAATTCATCACCGCCACGCGTCCCGCTCCATCCGCGCCTGGCAGCCCACGCACAGGCGGCACGCCGGCATCGCCGCGCGCCGCTCCGGCGGGATCTCCGCCTCGCACGCCAGGCACGCCGTGCCGCTGTCGGCCCGCGCCAGATTGCGCCGGGCAGCCAGCGAGCGCGCCAGATGTTCCTCCACCAGTCCCGCGGCCTGATCGGCGAGGTCGGCCATCACGCGGACCCCGCCGGCACATCCGGAACCGCCTCGATGTACCGGGCGATCGCGTGGTCCGACAGCGGGTCCCCGCTGGGCGTTCCCACCTGCCGCAGTGGCGCCGGCTGCTGGTATTCCGGCAGCGGCAGCTCCGGCGGCATCGCCAGCGGCACGTCGGGCACCGGATCATAACCGTTCCGGTACAGCGCCTTCTCGCAGCCGATCAGGCAGCGGGCCAGCGCCTGCGTCCCCGCGCGGGGCGCGCCGAACGTCACCGTCGCCGCGGGCAGCCGCTCGCCGCGCGCCGACATCAGCGCCGCCAGCAGCAGCGCGATCGCCCCGCCCATGGAATGGCCGGTCAGCACCAGCACCGGCGCGTCTTGCAGCGCCGCCCGCGTCAGCGGCCGGAGAGCCTCCGCGCCGTCCAGGAAGCCACGGTGACAGAACCCCAGCACCGGGTGCCAGCGTGGCACCACGTCCAGGTCCCGCAGCCAGTCGCCCAGGTTGTCGGGCTGCGTGCCGCGCACCGCCAGGACTGTCACCCCGGCCTGCTCGGTCAGCACCGCGTGGATATCGCCGGCGCGAAACGTCGGCGGCGACGTGTACGCCGCCGCCGCCAACCCCGCCAGCGCCTTCACCGAGATCACGGCGCGCCTACTTCGCGGGCTGCGCCGGCGTGGGGCCGCTGACCGGTACCG
>JAKAZJ010000536.1 GCA_021826565.1 Pseudomonadota bacterium
GGCGTCCTCGGTCGCGCCGACCGGGAGGCCGGACAGGGCCGCCAGTTCGAACCGGTTGGGGGTCAGGATGTCGGCGGCGGGAACGGCCTGGTCGCGGAAGAAATCGGCGATGCCGGGACGGACATATTCACCGGGGCCGTCGTCGCCGATCACCGGGTCGCAGGCATAGAGCGCGGCCGGGTTGGCTTCCCGCAGCGCAGCGACCGCCTCCAGCACCACCGGGCCCGTGCCGGGATCGCCGAGATAGCCCGACAATAGCCCGTCGCAGCCCGCCAACACGCCCAACGCTGCGATCCCGGACAGCAGCGCGCGGCACTCGGCCGGATCCGTCACCGCGCCCTGGAACCGGCCGTAGCCCGGATGGTTGGAAAAGCGGACGGTCGCCACCCCCCAGACCTCGGCGCCCAGGCGCTGCAGCGGGAACATGGTGGCCGCATTCCCGACATGGCCATAGGCGACCGAGGAGGCGACCGCGATCAGCCGCACCGTCCGTTACACCACCTTGCGGCGGCGCAGATCGGCGATTGCGGCGGCGTCATAGCCCAGGGCGCCCAGGATCGCCGCCGTCTGCGCGCCCGGTTCCGGGGTGGCGCTGCGGATCGCCCATTCGCTGCGCGAGAGGGTGATCGGCTGGCCGATCACTTCCACCTCGCCCAGCACCGGATGGGCAACCTTGCGGGTGATGCCGAGATGTTGCACCTGAGGATCGGCGAACACTTCGTTCATCTTGTAGATCGGGCCGCAGGGCACGCCGGCCTGGTTCAACGTGTCGATCCAGGCCGCCGAGGGCCGCGTGCGGGTGACTTCCCCGATCGCCGCGTTCAGCCCGGCGCGGTTCTTCGAGCGCGCGGCGGCCGTGGCGTAGGCGGGATCCGCGATCAGTGCCGGGGCGCCGATGGCGTGGCACAACCGGGCGTAGATCTCATCGCCGGCGGCGGCGATGTTGATATGCCCGTCCGCGGTCGGGAATACCCCGGTGGGGATCGAGGTCGGGTGGTCGTTGCCGGCCTGCGGCGGCACCTCGTGGCCGATGGTCCAGCGCGCGGCCTGGAAATCCAGCATCGAAATCTGCGCCGACAGCAGATTGCTTTGCACCCATTGGCCCTCGCCCGACGTCTCGCGTTCCAGCAGCGCGATCAGGATGCCCATGGCGCAGAAGATGCCGGCGGTGAGGTCCGCCACCGGGATGCCCACGCGCACCGGACCCTGGCCGGGCAGTCCGGTGATGGACATCAGCCCGCCCAGGCCCTGCGCGATCTGATCGAATCCCGGCCGGTCGCGATACGGCCCATCCTGGCCAAAACCGGAAATCGACGCATAGACCAGCCGCTTGTTGACCTGGCGCAATTGCTCGTAATCAATCCCCAGACGGAATTTAACGTCGGGGCGAAAATTCTCCACCAGCACGTCGGCTTCCGCCACCAGCTTGCGCAGGATCGCGGCCCCTTCGGGCGCTTTCAGGTTCAGCGTGAGGCTCTGCTTGTTGCGGTGCAGGTTCTGGAAATCGGGGCCGTGACGTTCCCCGCCCAGGCCGCCATCGCCACCGGGGGATTCGATCTTGACGACCTCGGCCCCCCAGTCGGCCAGCTGGCGGACGGCGGTCGGGCCGGCGCGCACCCGGGTGAGGTCGAGCACCTTGAAGCGGGCAAGCGGGCCTGGGGAGGCGGCCATGGCGATCTCCTGGAACGTGCAGTGCGGCAGTTTCCGGCGCCCGGTGGGCGGGGGCAAGGGGGTTCAAAAAATCGTGTGATTCCAGAAAAAAAGCACAAGTTTCGCTTGGCAGGGGCGGCGCGACGGACTATGGTCAATGTTACGGAGTCCGACTCCGATCGGGGGGGCCGATCGCGGACGCCGAAACAAGGGGCTGCCATCGGCCATGCAACCGCGGGATCTCCACGCCGCGCTCGACCCGTCCAGGATCGAGGCGCGATTTCAGCCGATCGTCCGTATGTCCGATCGCGTCCCGGTGGCGCTGGAGGCGCTGGCGCGAATCGACCATCCGGAGCTGGGCTTGGTGATGGCCGACCGGTTCGTGCCGCAATTGGAGCAGGCCGGGCTGGGGCGCGATCTGACCGATCAGGTGGCGGCCAGCACTGTCGCGGCGCTGGCGCGGGACCTGCCGTGGCTTGCGGATCTGTCGATCGGAATCAATCTGCCGCTGGATCTGCTGGTGTGCGCGGGTACGCTGGAGCGGCTGGCGGCGCTGCGTGATGCGGCCGGCGTCGCGCCCGGCCGCCTGGCGCTGGAACTGACCGAAACCCAGCCGGTGGATGACCCGGTGGCGTTGGGCCGCGCGCTGGAGCGGGCGCGGCGCGCGGGGTTCGAGACCGTGATCGACGATGTCGGGCCGGCGATGCACTGGGTGGAGGCCTTGCTGGACCTGCCGTTCACCGGTCTGAAACTGGACGCGGCCTTGCTGGCGCCGGACGCCCCGGCTGCCTTCGCTGGCGCGATCGTCGCGCGGGCCCATCGGTGCGGCTTGGTCGTTACCGCGGAGGGGATCGAGGACGCCGGGGACTGGGCGCGGGCGCGGGCGCTGGGCGCCGATCGGGGCCAGGGATTTGCGATCGGACCGGCGCTGACCGCCGCGGCGTTGCAGGATTGGCGCATGGCGTGGGCGGAACCGGTGGCGGCCGTAGGCTGAAGCGATGAAGGCGCAGCGGCGCGGTGA
>JAKAZJ010000537.1 GCA_021826565.1 Pseudomonadota bacterium
GTTCAGCAGGATGTCCATCGCGCGGTCGGGCGTCTGCACTTCGATTGCGCCGAGGATATCGTCCCAGTGGCGCCCTATTTCGGCGAGCATTGCGTCGGGATCGGCCGCGCGCATCTGGGCGATCAGCGCCCGCGCGTGGTCCGCGCTGGTCGCCGCGCCAAGGCAGCAGATCAGCTCGATCGTATCGTTCGCCGCCAGCGTCATGGTGGCTCGCAACGCGCCACAGGGGTCAAGACCGGCGCCCACTGTGTTGGGTAGGCCCGCAATCCAGGCCAGTGCCGCCGGTGCGGCGAGGGTTCCATTGCGGCCGATGAATGCCCGCCGATCCCCGGTCCAGCTAGTTTGTTGTCCGCCGAGATCGAGAAAGACGATTTGCGACCCGAAATCCCGGTTCCACGGATTGCGCGCGAACAGCGCGCCGGTCACCGTGTCGATTTCGGTTGTCACGAACGGCGAGGAAGCGGTACGCGAGGGTCCAAGAACGAACTCGGCAAAAGCGGTCAGCGAGAGCTGGCGTGCGCGGCCGGAAATGTCGTGCAGGCGCAGCACCGAGACCTTCACCGGGTCCCGCAACGGCACGAACTGGAGCAAGGTGGCTTCGATCCCCTGCGCGGCGTGCTCGAACCGGCTGTAGCCGCGGCCGTGGCGGGCGATATAGGTCCCCGCGGGATCGCGAATCGGCAGGGCGGTCGGACTCCAGATCGCGCCGGTGACCTCGTCGGCAAGGTAGAATATCTCCCCTGATCGATCGGTGACCGGATCGTTCGACCAGGGCGTCAGTTGGTTCTCCCGGCTGTTGATCGACCAAGTGTAGCCGCTTCCCTCGGCCGAGACCTGGAACCCGAATCCGGGGTTGGCGATCACGTTGAGCCACGGCGCGGGTGTTGTCCGGCCCGGGCCGAGCACGGTTACGTATTCCCGGCCGTGGTCGGCGAAGCCGCCGGTTCCGTTGAAGAATTCAAGTGTCGGCGGCGCCGGGGCCGTGGCCCGAGGTGCCGCGGCGAGATTGCGCGGCGGCGTTGCCCGGGGAGCGGCCCTGACCGTCTCGGTGCGGTCGAGCTGGTCGGCCAAGCCTCCGCGACGGCCCGAAAGCACCACCCGCGCCACCGCGTCCAGCAGGGCGCAGCTCTCCGGCGGGATCAGGTCCGCCCGCAGGATGAACACCTGGCCCGCCGGCACGGCGATCGGTACCGGCGGCCGAGCCTGGCGCGCGCGCACCAACGCTTCCAGCGCGATCTGTAGATCCTGGCCATACGACGCCGCGTGATCGTTAAGGATGACAAGATCAACCGCCAGCTGCTTCAGAAGCCAGTATTCGTGCGCGCGCAGCAACTGTCGCACGAGCAGCAGGCTGTCGGTGTCGGCGATGCGCACCAGAACGATCGGCAGATCGCCCGAGATGCCCTGCGCCCACAGGCCGGGCGGTGGTCCGCCGCCCCGCCGGATCGTCGCGGCAGCCGGGCGTGCCGCCGGCGTCGCGTAGAGCAGGTTTCCGGCCAGGCGTTGGAACAGACTTGCCTCCGCCGGATCGATATTGAGGTGGTACAGTTGCACCTGCGCCTGGGTCCAGGCGAGCATCCCGGCCCGCGTGAAGGCGGTGGCGTCCCGGTGCCGGCTCGCGAGATCGAGCACCTCGGCGCGCGTGGACGCGACCATGGTCCAGAAGGCGACGCGCGCCATCCCGCCCGGCTCGACGCGCACCCGGTGGCGCAGCGCGAACACGGCGTCGAGCACGGCGCCCACGGTGCCCGACAGTCTCTGGTTCACTCCCAGCGCCAGCGGCGCGCGCATATTGCGACCACGGCCGATGAAGCGCGCGCGATCGGTCTCGATCTCTGGCGCACCGACGGCGGCGTCATCGACGACGGCAAGATGCGCGGCCCAGATTTCCGGCTCCTCCGGCGCCCGCCGCCGCCGGGTCGCCAGGATCACGCCGGTCTCAGGTTGGTATTCCGTCACGACGAACAGCTTGGCGAAGGCCGGATGCGCGACATCGGCGGCCTGCGCGCCGAGCACGAGTTCGGCGTAGGAAGTCACCTCGATCTCGCGCGCCCGGGAACCGGAATTGGCGATCGAGACGCGCCGGACTTCGGCCGCCTCCTCCGCCGAGACCACCACCTCCATCGTGGTCGTGATGGTGCCGTCGCGACGGCTGAATTCGGCGCGATCCTCCCGGAAACTGACGTCGTAGTCATCGGCGTCCGCCCCGCTTGGCTGGAACCCCGCCGACCAGCCCGGGCCACCGGCGACATCGCGCAGGTAGATCCAGGAGCCCCAATCGTCGCATGTGGCGTCCTCCCGCCACCGTGTCACGGCGATATTCCCCCAGCGGCTGTAGCCCGCGCCGGACGCGGTGAGCATGACCGCATACTGTCCGTTCGACAGCAGCTGCGTGGCCGGGGTGGCGGTATGGGCCGTGCTATAGCGCCGGCTGCCGGGCGCCTCGATCTCCAGCACCGTGACGGCCGGCTTCGCTTCCGCCGTCAGGGCGCGAGCCACCGAAACCTCACGCGGCGTGCGCTCCTGCAGCAGCAACTCGGCCGCCTGCACCATCGGTTCGGCATGAAACCGGCTCCGCATCGGGCTGTCCAGCAGCGCATCGGCGATCGCCACGATCGTCATGCCCTGGTGATGGGCCATGTATGCGCGGACGATGGCAACGTCCGCA
>JAKAZJ010000538.1 GCA_021826565.1 Pseudomonadota bacterium
GTCGGGCTGTACGAGAGCTGGACCATCCCGATCCCGGTGCTGCTGTCGGTGGTGGTCGGGATCATGGGCGCGTTTGTCGGCATCGGCATCGGCGGCTTATCGCTCGATCTCTATTCCCAGATCGGGCTGGTGGTGCTGATCGCGCTGGCGGCCAAGAACGCCATCCTGATCATCGAGTTCGCCAAGGAGCAGCGGGAAGCCGGCATGCCGATCCAGGACGCGGCGGTGCTGGGCGCCCGCATGCGGTTCCGGGCGGTGATGATGACCTCGATCGCTTTCGTCGCCGGGTTGATCCCGCTGGTCACGGCCCAGGGCGCGGCGATGCTCAGCCGGCGTGACGTGGGCACGGCGGTGTTCGCGGGCATGATCGCGGCCAGTTCGGTGGGGATCTTCCTGATCCCGATGCTGTACGTGACGTTCCAGACTTGGCGGGAATGGGTGAAAGCGCGGTTCGGGCGCGGCAGATCCGGGCACGAATGAGCGCCGATCCCACCCGGTCGGCGGCCCTTGCTCTTCTTGCCGCGGTGCTCGACCAGCACCGCCCGCTGGAGGACGCGCTCGATTCCCTGCCGCCGTCGGACCCGCGTGACCGCGCCGCGGCGCATCGCCTGGCCGCGACGGTGCTGCGGCGCGGCGGCACGCTGGACGCGGTTTTGGAACCGTGGCTGCGCAAGGCACCGCCGGAGCCGGTGCGGCGCATCCTGCTGCTCGGCGCCGCCGGGTTGCTGCTGCTGGACACGCCCGCCCATGCCGCCGTTGCCACCGCCGTCGCGCTGGCCCGCGCTGCAGGGTTCGTGCCGTTCGCTGGGCTGGTGAACGCGGTGCTGCGCCGCGTCGCCGCGGCCGGTCCCGCGGCGCTGGAGGGGCTCGACGGGCCGCGGCTGGACACGCCCGCCTGGCTGTGGACCAGCTGGGGGACCGAGGCGCGGGCGATCGCGCGCGCGCAGCTGCTCCCGGCGCCGCTGGATCTGAGCCTGCGCCCCGGCACGCCGGTCCCGGAGGGCGGGGACCAGCTTCCGACCGGTTCGGTCCGGTTTCCGCCTGGCACGCGGCCGGGGGACATCCCAGCCTTTGCCGCCGGGGACGCCTGGGTGCAGGACGCTGCCGCCGCGCTGCCCGCGCTGCTGCTGGCGCCGCGGCCGGGGGAGCGCGTGGCGGATCTCTGCGCCGCCCCGGGCGGCAAGACCGCGCAACTGGCCGCCGCCGGTGCGGCGGTGACGGCGGTGGAGCGCGATCCGGCGCGGCTCGCGCGGCTGCGCGAGACGCTCGCCCGCACCCGCCTGCCAGCCGAGACGGTGCTGGCGGACGCGGCCGAGTGGCGGCCGGACGCACGCTTCGACGCGATCCTGCTGGACGCCCCGTGCAGCGCCACCGGCACGATCCGCCGCCACCCCGACGTCGCGCATCTGAAACGCCCGCGCGACATTGCGGCCCTGACCGCGGCGCAGGATCGGCTGCTGGACGCGGCTGCCGGCTTGCTCGGCCTCGGCGGGCGGGTGGTGTATGCGGTGTGCTCGTTGCAGCCCGAGGAAGCGGCGCCGCGCGTCGCCGCCGCCGCCGCGCGGACCGGGCTGCGGCCCGATCCGTTCACGCCGGAGGAGCTCGCGGCCCTGCCCGAGGCGCGCATGCCGGCGGGGTTCTTGCGCACCACGCCGGCGCTCTGGCCCGAGCGCGGCGGTATGGACGGATTCTTCGCCGCGCGGTTACGGCGCGACTAGACCCAACGCAAGGACGGCGTCATCCCCAGCAGATACTGCCCGACCGTCTCGAAATGCGAAGCCCGGCCCTGCACCTGCTGCGACACGGCGTTCATGTCGCGGAACCGGTGCTCGAAGGGCTGGGCGTCGAAGATCGCGGTCGCGCCGGCCTCGTGCCACAGGGCGGTCACGACGGCGCGGGATTCCATGATCGCGTAGGTGGACGCCTGGCGGATATCGATCTTGCGATCCAGGCTCAGACGGCCGGTGCGCTCGGCTTCTTCCCATGCTTCGCCCAGTACCTCGATCAGGCGGGAGCGCGCCGCCCGCACACGCGCGTCGGAATGCCCAATCAGCCCCTGGATGACCGGGTTGTCGCGCATCGAGGTATTGGTCAGCGCCGGCGTCTTCATCGCCGCCATCGCGATGAATGCCTCCAGCGTGGCGCGCGCGACGCCCAGACCCACGGCGCCGAAGCCGGCGGCGTAGATGTTGCTCGTGCTAAAGCGATACAGCAGCCCGTCCTCGCGCCGCTCCTCGTCGCGGTCGCGGGTGACCACGTATTCGTCCGGCACGAAGAGATCCTCTACCGCGTAGGTGTCGGACCCGGTGCCACGCAGGCCCATCACGTGCCAATCGTCGGTGATGGTAGCGACCGCGCGGTGGAACAGCATCGAGCGTTCGAACGCTGCGCCGTCCTGGTGGCGAATCGGGGTGCCGTCCGCCTCGAAGGTCGGGCAGTGCATCCCGAGCCAGGTGGAATGGCGCGACCCGGAAGCGAAATGCGACACACCGGAGACGCGCCAGCCCCCCGGGGCCTTGACCGCCCGCGTTCTGCCCTGACCCCAGGCCAGTACGTCGCGCCGGTCGCCGAAGATTTCGCGCGCGATGGCCGGTTCCAGATAGGCCGCGGCCATCGAGCAGCCGGATCCCTGGTTCATGCACCAAGCCGCCGACGCATCGCCCAT
>JAKAZJ010000539.1 GCA_021826565.1 Pseudomonadota bacterium
TCGTGCTTGCGTTTATCCTCTTCCTGTTCGCGCTGGTGCTGTCCGGGTTCTCCACGACGCCGCTGGTGGTGGCGGCATTCAATTTCGTGGGCGAGGGCGTGACCAACTGGGGCGCGCTGATGGCGGCGGCGACGCTGATCGGGCTACCGCCGGTCCTGCTGGCGTTCTTCGTCCAGCGCCGGCTGGTGGGCGGACTGGCCGCGGGGGCGGTGAAGGAATAGCGCGCGCCGTCAAAACCCCGTCCGCGTCGCCCCCACCACATATCCCTTGCGCGGAAACTCCTCCCAATACCCCCGCAACCCTTTCCCGCCCCGCTCCACGTAAGGCCGCGCCCGCAGCGCCGCCACATCCAGATCGATCCCGTGCCCCGGCGTCTCCGGCAATTCCACGAACCCGTCGCGCACCACCAGCGGCGCCACCGCCACCGCGTCGCAGGCCGGTTTCAAGTTCACGAAACATTCCGCGATCAGGAAATTCGGGATCACCGCGGCCACCGCCACCGTCGCCGCCAGCCCGACCAACGTCGAGTTGTAGTTATGCGGCGCGATCGCCACCGCCTGCGGCGCCGCCATCCCGGCGATATCCAGCAGCGCGGAAATCCCGCCGCAGTTGCACACGTCCGGATTGAGGATATCCGCCGCGCGCCGTTCCAGGCAGTGGAAGAACGCCTCCCGCGAATACATCGCCTCCCCGGTCACGATCGGCACATCCAGCGCGCGCCGCACCTCCGCCACCAGTTCGATATTGTCGCCCAGGCAGGGTTCCTCGTACCAGCCGATATCGAACTCGGCCAGCCGCCGCCCCAGCCGGATCGCGTGCATCGGCGCCAGCCGCCGGTGGCATTCGATCAGCAGCCCGAACCCCGGCCCCAGCGCGGCCCGCATGGCGCGGACATAGGCGATCACATGCGCCTCGTCTTCCGGATGGATGAAGCTGCGCCACGGCCCCGGAAACGGGTCCCATTTCAGCGCCGTATACCCCGCCGCCTGCACCGCCAGCGCCCGTTGCACATTCGCCTCGATCGATTCCGTCCCGCTCGACCAGCCATTCGCATAGACTTTCACCGCGGCACGGGACGCGCCGCCCAGCAGGTTGTACAGCGGCATCCCGGCCTGCTTGGCGACGATATCCCACAACGCGATCTCGATCGCGCTCCACGCCGAACCGAGTTCCAGCGACGCCCGGCGCATCGCGAAATCCTCGAACATCACCTGCGCGGTATGGCGGATCTGGAACGCGCTGCGGCCGATCGCGACGCCGGCCATGGCGTGCAGGATCTCCGCCACCGGCTTTTCCTTGCCGGGCGTGACATAGGCCTCGCCCCAACCATGCAGGCCGCTTTCGGTCTCGACGCGACAGAACAACAGGTTCTTGGCGGTGCCGGGGTCGAACAGGAACGTTTCGATACGCGCGATTTTCATGGGGTTCCTCCGCGTTCGGCAGGATGCGGCGTGGCCCGGCCGCTGTCTATCCGCGCCACATCCGCCCCAGCACGGCCAGCCCGCGCCGGTGATGGCGCAGCGCGGCCAGCCCATGCCCCACGGCCAGGCCGACCAGGGCGAACGCCGCCAGCCGGTGCGCCACCCGCAGCACGGCATACAGCGCCGGACTGGGTCCGATCGCGGCCGGAATCGGGATCACGAACAGGAACAAGGTCGGGATGCCGGATGGCGCCGTGCAGGCGGTCAGGTACCCCAGCACCGGCACCGCCAGCAGCAGCGCATACAGCACGCCCTGCCCCAGCGCCGCGGCCTGGCGCTCCCACGCCGCGAGGCCCGGATCGGGCGCCGGCCGGCCGCGCCGCGCGCGCAGCCCCAGCCGCCACACGGCCAGGCCCAGCACCGTCAGCCCGACCGTCTTATGCGCCTGGAACAGCAGAAACTTGCTCAGCAGGTCGCGCAGCGGCACCGCCACCATCACGAATCCCAGCGCGAATCCCGCCGCCACCAGCGCGGCCGACCACCAATGCAGCCGCCGCTGCGCGGACGAAAACGCCTCAGCCACCCGGCGCGGCCGTCAGGATCACCCGCGCGTGGATCGCCAGATGCACGGTGTCGGCAATGAACCACGGGTCCGCCGTCATCCCGAAGGCACTCCGGCTGACCGCGCCGGTCACGACGAAATCATCGACCCGCCGGCCCGCCGCATCGCGTGCCGCGCGCACCAGCCGCGCCCGCAAAATGACCGGCCGAGTCTTCCCGCGCAGCGTCAACGCGCCTTGGATCGCGTAGCGCCCGGGCCCGTCGGCGGTGACCGCCTGGCTATGGAACCGGATCGCCGGATAGCGCGCCACATCGAAAAAATCGGCCGAGCGCAGCATCGCCGTTTCCTGCCCCCAGGGCGTGCGGACGGACCCCGCCTTGATCGTGACCGCGATCCGCGTCGCCGCCGGATCCGCCGGATCGATCGTCAGCGCACCCAGAAACCGCGCAAAGCCACCTTGCGCCCGGAACAGCCCCAGATTCGACACGGTGAAGCCGATGCTGCCGTAGCGCTGGTCCAGATGGAACAGTTCGGCCGCCGGCGCCGGATGCACCAGCAGCAGCGCCAGCACCCCAGCCCGCCAGACCGCCGCAACCAATCGCCGCGTCATCCCCATCCCCGCCAAGTCCCTGCGGTAGATAGGCTCCATCGCCCACCTCGCCAGGGGGAGTCCCTGGGC
>JAKAZJ010000540.1 GCA_021826565.1 Pseudomonadota bacterium
CCTGGTCCTGGCCCCGGCCTTCGTGCAGGACTACGTCGCGGGGCACGAAGTCGCGCATCTGCGCCACATGAATCACGGCCCGCGCTTCTGGGCGCTGGTCGATCAGCTCACGCCGCACGCCGCCACCGCCATCCCGTGGCTGCGCGGGGAGGGCACGCGGCTGGTGCGGATCGGCTGATCCGCGCCGCCGATCACGGCCAGGGCGCGCGCGCGCCGTCACCGGTCCCGCGCACCCGCGGCAGCGCGATCATGTCCCACGGACTGGGGAATGTGCCGACCGGCACATGGATCAACCCCGGCGCGCGCGCGTCCAGCGCCTGGCGCAATGCGGTTTCCAGCGCCGCCGGCGTCTCAGCGCGCCAGGCCCGCGCGCCGAAACTCTCGGCGAAACGCACGAAATCCGGGTTGGTCAGGTCGCTCGCGATCACGCGGTTGCCGTAAGCAAGCTGCTGGATGCGCCGGACATTGCCGAACGCGGCGTCGTCCATCACCACCGCCACCACCGGCAGCTGGTGGCGCATCGCGGTGGCGATCTCGTTCGCCTGGTACAGGAACCCGCCATCGCCGCACAGCGCCACCACCGCGCGATCGGGGGCGGCGGCCTGCGCGCCCAGCGCGGTGCCGTAGCCCCAGCCCAGCGCGTCCTGATAGCCGGGCGACAGGTATCGGCGCGGCGCCGAAACCTCCCAGGACAGGCGCGCAACGAACGCCAGCTGGGTGACGTCTTCCACCAGGATCCCGTCCTCGGGCAGCGCGGCGCGGATCGCGCGCAGGAACCCAAGCTGCGGGGCCAGCCGGCCCAGCCTTTCCGCGAACCACGCCCGCAGCGGGGCCAGCGCGCGCGCCGGCCGCGCCGCCGCCGGCAATGCCTCCAGCAGCGCGGCCAGCAGCGGCGCCGCATCACCCAGCAACGCGACCGCCGGGGTCTGCATCCGCGCCGGCTCCTCGGGATCGGCATCGATGCGGATGATCTGCATCGCCGGATCCGTACCCCAGTCGGCCAGCGGGCGCAGCAGCCGCGTGCCGACGCCCAGCACCAGGTCGGCCTCGGCCCAGAGCCGATGGCCTTCGGTCAACGACACCGCGAGCGGGTGCGCGGTCGGGATCACGCCACGGCCGCGGCGGAACGTCATCACCGGCGCGCCGAGGCGTTCGGCCAGGGCGCGCAGTTCCGGCGCCGCGCCCAACGCACCGCCGCCGGCGACGATCAGCGGGCGCTCGGCCTTGCTCAACAGCGCCGCGGCGCGGTCCACGGCCGCGGTATCGATCACGGGTGGCGCGGGCGGAATCGGGTCGGCCGGCAGCGCGGGGCCGGTGGCGGCCCAGGTGTCGATGCCGCATTCCAAAGCCGCCGGACGCCGGCGGCCGGAGGTCGCAGCCGACAAAGCCGCGGCCACCAGCCCCGGTGCTTCCCCGGGCGCGCGGATGCGCGCGGCGAACTTGGTCATATGGCGCAGCAGCCCAAGCTGATCGGGCAGTTCGTGCAGGTAGCCATGCCCGCGATCGATGGCGAAGCTCGGGATCTGTCCGGCCAGCGCCAGCACCGGCGCGTCCATCCCATAGGCGCAGAGCAGCGCCGCGGCGGTGTTCAGTATTCCCGGCCCCGGCACCGCGGCGAATACCTGCGGCGCGCCCGTCGCCAGCGCCGCGCCCAGCGCCATGTAGGCCGAGGTCTGCTCGTGGCGCGGATGCAGCACGCGCATCTGCCCGGCATTGCGCGCCGCGGCGTCGAACAGCGCGTCGGTATGGATGCCCGGCAGGGCATACAGCGTGTCGATACCGTGACGGATCAGGGTCTCGACCACGGCATCGCCGGTGGTCATCACGGCTGGCGTCATGGGTGGCTTCCATCGCGCAGGCGCCGGCGCAGTTCGCCGGCATCCCGGCGCTGCACCAGGGCCGCATCGCCGCGCAACACCTCGTGGCGCGTGGTATCGCCGTCGCGCCAGAAGCGGATATCCAGCGTATGCGCGCCAAGGCGGATATCGCTGACCGTCAGGTCCGGCAGCCATGGCGGCAGCCAGGGGTCGATATACAACGCGCCGCGCGGCGCGTCCGGCTCCAGCCCCAGCAGCGCTTGCACCAGCATGAAGGCAGACCCGGCGGCCCAGGCCTGCGGCACGTTGGCGCCCAGATACTGCACCGGAAATCCGTCCGCCTGGTGCGGCAATCCGGCATAAAGCTCCGGCACCTGGTTGAGCAGGAAATGCGATGCCGCGCCGCTGATCGCGCGCGCGATCTGCGCGGTCTCGCGGAACAGCCCGTAGCGCTTCAACCCGGCGGCGAGGATGCCGTTGTCGTGCGGCCAGACCGAGCCGTTCTGATACGAATACGGATTATACGCCTTGTGCGTGGCGGACAAAGTGCGGATGCCCCAGCCGCTGTCCATGTCGGGCGCCAGCAGCCGGGCGGCAACGCGCGCGGCCCGGTCTTCCGGCACGATGCCCGAAAACAGCAGATGCCCGGGGTTGGAGGCGACCGACCACACCGGCCGCTTTTCCCCGTCCAACATGTAGGCGTAGAAGCCTTCCTCCTCGGACCAGAAGGTTTCGTTGAACTTGTCGAACAGCACCGCCGCCTTGGCGCGCAGCGTGCGCGCGCGGTCGGGGCGATCCAGCGCGTCATACACTTCCGCCATTCGCAGCCAGGCGTCGTACACGTA
>JAKAZJ010000010.1 GCA_021826565.1 Pseudomonadota bacterium
CCTCGTCCACAAGCGCGCCGAGCTCGGCGAAGCGCCGCGCCGCGGCGGCGACCAGCGCGGCCACGTCCGGGTCCACCCGCGCATGCCCCAGATCGGGGCTATAGGCGATGCGCAGTCCCCGCACCCCCGCGCCCAGCCGCGCTGCGTAATCCGCCGGCCAGGCTTCCAGCGTGGTGTGATCGTCCGGATGCGGCCCCGACATGACCGACAGCATCAGCGCCGCATCCGCGACCGTGCGCGTCATCGGCCCATTATGGGACGTGTAATCACCGCCCGAGACCGGATACGCCGGCACCCGCCCGAAGCTGGGCTTCAGCCCGAACACGCCGCAGAAATGCGCCGGCATCCGGATCGATCCGGCGCCGTCGCTGCCCTGATGCAGCGGTCCGAACCCGGCCGCCGCCGCCGCCCCCGCGCCGGCGGAAGACGCCCCCGCGTTGTAGCCATGCAGCCACGGATTATGCGTGATCCCGGTCAGCGGCGATTGGCTGACCCCCTTCCAGCCATATTCCGAGGTGGTCGTCTTGCCGATCACGATCGCGCCCGCTTCTTGCAGCCGCGTGACCATCGTCGTGTCTTCCGTGGGCTGGTTGCCGCGCAGCAACAGCGTGCCGAACTGCGTTGGCATGTCCTTCGTGATCGCCAGGTCCTTGATGGTGACGGGGATGCCGTGCAGGGGACCGATCGGGCCGGGGCCGGCCAGTGCCGCCTCGGCCGCGCGCGCGGCGTCCATGGCGCGATCGGCTGCCAGATGGGCGAAGGCATTGACCCTCTGGTCATGGGTTTCGATCCGGTCCAGCACCGTTTCCATCAACGTGACCGGCGACAGGTCCCGGGCGCGAATGCGGGCGGCAAGCACGGTTGCGGGCGTGAAGCACAGATCGGACATCGGGTTCCCCGTTCAGTAGGTGGCGCGGCCGCCGGAGACGTCGAACACGGCGCCGGTGGAGAAGCTCGCCTCCTCGGAGGCCAGCCAGCAGACCAGGGCCGCGATCTCGGCGATCTGGCCGAACCGGCCGAGCGGGATTTTCGACAGCATGTACTCGATATGCTGCGGTGTCATCTGATCGAAGATGGCGGTGCGCACGGCCGCAGGGGTCACGCAGTTGACGCGGATTTCGGTATTGGCGAGTTCCTTGCCGAGCGATTTGGTCAGCCCGATCACCCCGGCCTTGGACGCGGAATACGCCGCGGCATTCGGATTGCCCTCCTTGCCCGCGATCGAGGCGATGTTGACGATCCGCCCGTAGCCATTCTTTTGCATATACGGAACGACAGCGCGATTGGTATAGAACACACCGTTCAGGTTGACGTCGATCACCCGGTCCCAGGCGTCCACCGGATACTCCGCCACCGCGACATTCGGGCCGGTGATGCCGGCGCAGGCCACCAGGATATCGATCTTGCCCAGCGCGGCGGCGGCTGCGGCGGCGGCGTGGGCGACGGCGGCGGCATCGGCGACATCGACACGGGCCTTGTGCGCGGCCGGGGCGTCGGCAAGGGCGGCGGCGTCGGCGTCCCACACTGCGACCGCCGCGCCCTCCGCGGCCAGGCGCGCGGCCACGCCGGCGCCGATCCCAGCCGCCCCGCCGGTGACGATGGCCGTGCGGCCGGTGAAGCGTTGGGTCATGCCGATCCCCTGGTTTGATGCGCGCTATCAAGAGGCCAGGGCGTGGCCCGGGGCAAGAGGCGGGGCGCCGCGCTGGCTGGCGAGGGGATCAGGTGCCGATCCCGCCGATCGCAAGATATTTGATCTCCAGATACTCCTCGATCCCGTATTTCGATCCCTCCCGCCCCAGGCCCGACGATTTCATGCCCCCGAACGGCGCTTCGGCGGTCGAGATGACCCCTTCATTGATCCCGATCAGCCCGTATTCCAGCGCCTCGGCGACGCGGAAGATGCGGCCGACGTCGCGGGCGTAGAAATAGGCGGCCAGGCCGAACTCGGTGTCGTTGGCAAGTTGGATCGCTTCCGCCTCGGTCTGGAACCGGAACAGCGGCGCGACCGGGCCGAAGGTTTCCTCGCGGAAGATCAGCGCGTCGTGCGGCACGTCCGCCAGCAAGGTGGGTTCAAAGAAATTGCCGCCGAGCTGGTGGCGATGCCCGCCGGTCAGCACCCGCGCGCCGCGCCTGGTGGCGTCCGCGATGTGTTCTTCCACCTTCGCCACCGCGGCGGCGTTGATCAGCGGGCCTTGCGAGACGCCCGGCTCCATGCCGTTGCCCACCTTCATCGCTTCCACCGCCCGCTTCAGCTTCGCGCTGAACGCATCGTAGACGCTGTCCTGGACCAGCAGGCGGTTGGCGCAGACGCAGGTCTGGCCGGTGTTGCGGTATTTGCTGGCCATCGCACCGATCACGGCCGCGTCCAGATCGGCGTCGTCGAACACGATGAACGGCGCGTTGCCGCCGAGTTCCATCGACGTCTTCTTGATCGTGGGCGCGCATTGCGCGAGCAGCTTCGCACCCACCTCCGTGGACCCCGTGAAGGACAGCTTCCGCACCAGCGGATTCGCGGTCAGCTCCGCCCCGGTTTCCGCCGCCGGTCCGGTGATGATGTTGCACACGCCGGCCGGCATCCCCGCGCGTTCCGCCAGCACCGCGAGCGCCAGCGCCGAGAACGGCGTCTGGCTGGCCGGCCGGATCACGCCGGTGCAGCCCGCGGCCCAGCCGGGTCCGGCCTTGCGGGTGATCATGGCGGCAGGGAAATTCCACGGCGTGATCGCGGCGAACACGCCGATCGGTTCCTTCTGCACGATGATGCGCCGGCCACGCGCATTCTGCGGGATGGTGTCGCCATAGACCCGTTTCGCTTCGTCGGCGAACCAGTCGATGAAGCTGGCGGCATAGGCGATCTCGCCCTTGCTCTCGGCCAGCGGCTTGCCTTGCTCGGCGGTCATGATGATCGCCAGGTCGTCGGTGTTGGCCAGCATCAGATCGGACAGTTTGCGCAGGATGGCGGCGCGTTCCTTCGCCAGCATCCCGCGCCAGGCGGGATAGGCACGCGCGGCGGCTTCGATCGCGCGGCGCGTCTCGGCGGCACCGAGCGCGGGGACCTCGCCCACGACCGCACCGGTGGCCGGGTTCTTCACGCTCAGGGTGCGGCCCGAATCAGCCTGTACCCATTTGCCGTCGATGCAGTTGGCCTGGCGGAACAGGCTGGGGTCGGACAGGGGCAGGGCGGAGACTTGGTTCAGCATGGCGAGGGTCCTCCTGGGCGGAAAGGATATAGAGCCGGGGCAGGGCGATGTCAGGGGGTGGCGCGCGTCGGTTTACATGCTGCGCGTTCGGCGCAAGACTGAATGGTGAAGCCGCTCAAGGCACCCAGATCGGCACCCGGCTCACGCCAGCACCGATCGAGCAAGACACAGGAGGAACGCCCATGCCCGCATCCGGGACTCTCTCGCGCCGCGCCGTGGTCGCCGGCGCCGCCGGGGTAGCCGCCGCCGGCGCCATGATCCGCCCCGCGCGCGCCGCCCCGCTCTCCATCCGCATCGGCTGGGCCACCATGCCGGGCCATCTGATCCCGGTGCTGTTCGACAACCCCACCCAGAAAGGCCTGAAACATTACGGCAAATCCTACACCGTCGCGCCGATCCTGTTCCGTGGCTCCTCGCCGCAACTGATGGCGATGGCGGGGCAGGAGCTCGATTTCTTCGCCTCCGCGGGTTCCACCCTGGCGCTCGGCGTCACCAACGCGCATCTCGATCTTCAGATCGTGTCCGACATCATCCAGGACGGCGTCCCGGGCTGGCATTCCGACACCTGGCTGGTGAAAGCCGACGGGCCGATCCGCAAGATCGCGGACCTGAAAGGCAAGCGCATCGCCACCAACGCGATCGGCTCGGCGTCCGACACCGCGATGCGCGGGCTGCTGCTGCGCGCCGGGCTGGTGGACAAGCGCGACTACGTGGTGATCCAGGCCGCGTTCAACGCCATGCCGTCCTTGCTGGAAAAGGGCGAGGTCGATTGCTCCATCATCCTGAACCCGATGCTGATCGCGATGATGAAAACCGGGAAATGGCGGGCGCTGTTCCAGGGCAAGGATATTTTCGGCGCCTCGGAGACGATCTTCCTGGCCGGCCGCGCCTCGTATCTGAAAAAGCACCAGGCCGTGGTGGCTGATTTCATGGAGGACTGGGTGCGCTCGCGCCGCTGGTTCCTGGACCCGAAGAACCGCACCGCCGCGATCGGCATCATCGCCCGCTTCATGCACATCCAGGCGGCGGAGCTGTCCTACGTATTCACCCACCAGGACTATTACCGTGATCCCTGGAGCATGCCCAACCTGCCCGGCGTGCAGAAGCCGATCGATATCGCGCATCAGATCGGGCTGCTGAAACAGACGATCACGGTCTCCCCGGGCCATGCCGATCTGAGTTTCCTGACCGAGGCAAAGAAGCGGATCACCACCCCGGCATGACCGACCCGTCCGTCCCGACGGGTATCGTCATCACCGGCCTGTCGCATGATTACACCCCCAGCGCGGGGACGCGGGTGCGCGCGCTGGAGGACGTGTCGCTCACCATCGCGACCGGCAGTTTCCACGCCCTGCTCGGCCCCAGCGGCTGCGGCAAGAGCACGTTGCTCTATTGCATCGGCGGTTTCCTGCCGGTGCAGACCGGCAGCATCCGCACCGATCGCGGTCTGGTTGCGTCCCCGGGCCCGGATCGCGGCGTGGTGTTCCAGAATTTCGCGTTGTTTCCCTGGAAGACGGTGCTGCAGAACATCCTGTACGGGATCGGCAAGCGCGGCATCCGCGGCGGCGCGGCGCGCGATCGCGCGCAGCATTTCATCGACCTGGTGCATCTGACCGGGTTCGAGGCGAGCTTCCCGGGCCAGCTCTCGGGCGGGATGCAGCAACGCGCGGCGCTCGCCCGCACCCTGGCAGCCGAGCCCGATATCCTGCTGATGGACGAACCGTTCGGCGCGCTGGACGCGCAGACGCGGCGCATCATGCAAGAGGAACTGCTCGGCATCTGGCGCCAGACCGGTCAGACCGTGGTGTTCGTCACCCATGACGTGGCCGAGGCGGTCTATCTGTCGGACGAAATCTCGGTGATGAGCGCTCGGCCCGGGCGCATCCGCCGCACCCTGTCCGCGGGGTTCAATCGCGCCGCCGATCCGGCCGTGTTCAAGCGCCCGGATTTTACCGAACAGGTCGAGCTGATCTGGCAGATGGTGCGTGCCGAAGTGGATGACGCGCGCCGTCCCGCACCGGCATGAGGCGCGGGACGGTCAGCTATATGCCGCTGCTGATCGTGGCGGCATTGTGGGAACTGGTCACGCGGCTGGGCCTGGTGTCGCGCGCGCTGCTGCCGCCGTTCTCGGCGGTCCTGGTGGCGTTCGCGCATATGCTGGCGGACGGCACCCTGGTCGCCAACGCAATGCCGTCGCTGCTGCGCGGGGCGGCGGGGCTGGCATTGGCGATCGTGGTGGGCTTCGGCCTCGGCGCGGGCATGGCGCTGCGGCCGCGCTTCCATGCGGTGTTCGGGCCGCTGGTGCAGGCTTTCTACCCGCTGCCGAAGACCGCGCTGGTGCCGCTGGTGATGGTCTGGTTCGGGCTCGGCGACACGGCGAAGATCGTGCTGATCTTCCTGGGCTGCCTGCTGCCGGTGATCCTGGGCACGTATAACGGGATCCGTGGGGTCGATCACGTGCTGGTCTGGTCGGCGCGCAGCCTGGGCGCGTCGCGGCGGGACGTGCTGCGCGACGTGCTGCTGCCGGCGGCGATGCCGCAGATCCTGATCGGGCTGCGCACCGCAACCGCGTTCGCGTTCCTGCTGATGGTTGCGTCCGAACTCATCATCGCCAATAACGGGCTGGGCTTCCTGATCGGTTCGCTTGGTGACGACGGCGCGTATCCGGCGATGTTCGCCGCGATCCTGGCGATCACCGCGCTGGGCTTCCTGGCCGATCGCGGGTTCGCCTCGCTCAGCGCGCATATGCTGCGGTGGCGCGCATGATCGGGCGGATCGCGCTGCGCTGCTCGGCGTTCCTGGTGCTGTTGGCGGGGTGGGAGATTGCGAACCGGTTCGGCCTGATCCGCCCGTTCCTGTTGCCGCCGCTGTCGGCCGTGGCGGTGCGGCTGGCGCAGGATGTGGCCTCCGGCGCGTTCTTCCTGAACGCGGCGGTGACGCTGTATCGCACCCTGGCCGGCTTCGCGCTGGCCTGCGTGATCGGCATCCCGCTCGGCATCCTGATCTCGCGCCGCCCCCTGGTGGGGTGGTTCGTCGAGCCGATCGTCTCGGTCGGGTTTCCGATGCCGGCGATCGCCTTCCTGCCGATCTTCATGCTGTGGTTCGGCGTGTTCGACCTGTCGAAAATCGTGATGACGGGGTTCTCCGCCGTGTTCACCGTGATCGCCGCGGCGGATGCGGGCACGCGCGGGGTGGAACGGCATCTGACCTGGTCGGCGCAGAGCCTGGGCGCCGGCCGCACCGAGATCTTCCGCGAGGTGATGCTGCCGGCGGCGATGCCGCAGATCCTGACCGGGTTGCAGGTGGCCCTGCCGCTGGCGTTGATCGTCGAGGTGGCGTCGGAGATGCTGATGGGCGGCACCGGCCTCGGCGGCACGATGGTCAATGCCGAGAACTACGCGGACTCGGTGGGCGTCTATGCCGGGATCGTGGAGATCGCGCTGGTGGGCGGCATCGCGGTTGCGCTGATGACCCGGCTGCGGCGGCATCTGCTGCGCTGGCATCCCGAGTCCGCGGCCTGACCCGCGCGCATCGCCCCGGTCACGATGCTCCCGGCGGGGTCTTGTCATCAAGCTCGCCCTGCGCCGCCTCCGCCCCGGCGGCGGTGGCGCTGCCCTTGAGTATCCATTCGAACCCCACGGCGATCGCCGCCCCCAGCACCGGCCCCAGGACGTAGATCCAGGTGGTATGAAGGTCCCCGCGCAGCAGGTCGGGGGCGAACGAACGCACCGGGTTCATCGATGCACCGCTGATCGGCGCCGCCCAAAGTCCGGCCAGTGCGATATAGCCGCCGACGGCCAATGCGCCGTTCGAGCCGATATTCCGCGCCCCCGAAGCGGTGCCCAAAATCGTGCTGACCAGGCCGGTCGTGAGCAGGATTTCCATCAGCAACGCGGTACCCGCATCGATGCCTGCGCCGGGCCTGGTGGCACCCAGCGCGCCGATCGTGCCGAACATTGCGCGCAGGAACGCCGCCGCGGCGACGCTGCCGACGATCTGCGCCGCGCAATAGCCGGGGACGCGGCGCCAGGGGAAATTGCCGCGCAGCGCGAACGCGAACGTGACCGCCGGGTTCAGATGCGCGCCGCTGACGGTGCCCATGAAGTAGATGATCGCCATGACCATCAGCCCCGGCGCGACGACCATCATCGGCAGCGTGATCGCGCCGTGGCTGCGCGCGCCCACCACCACCGCCCCGGCGGCGACAACCACCAGCAGGAACGTGCCCCAGGTCTCGGCGAACAGGCGGCGCCATTCATGGGCTGCTTCCAGGAAATCGGGCGCGACCGAGCCACGCAGCATCCGGCGCCTCGCTGCGGTGCGGTGGGCGGCGCTTGCCATGGGGTCCATGAGCCTTTTGAAACTCAGACGATCTTGCAGGGAATCTTCGCATCCTCGTCGAACGAATAGACCGCGCACAGGCGGTGGTAGCCGTCGGCAATGATCACCTTCCCATTGGCGCGGTCGCGGACCATCAGCAACGGCGAGAGCTTCTCGCGCCGGACGATGCTTGCCCGGTCTTTTTCGACATGGCTGTTGCTGACGCCCAGCAGCGACAGGCCGGAGGAGCGGAAAATATCCTTGGCCGCAAATTCCGACATTTCAGCCCGCTCCAGCGCCTCGGCCATGTCCTTCGCGGCCTGGGCTTCGAATATCAGGCCGAGATAGGACCGGGCCGCCGGGTAGTCGTGCTCCTGCGGCGCGTCCAGCCATTTGATCTTCACGGTTTTGGCCATGTTCGTCCTCGATCGGACGCATGCCGCCAGGGCGGACAGGCGCGACGGGGCGACCGGAAGCGGGTCGCGACCCATCGATGGTAGCACGCCCGCGCCGGGGTGGGACGAAAATCGGCGCGCGGGTTACTCCGCCGCCTTCCGTCCCGCCCACGCCGCCACCGGGATTCGCGGCAGATCGAATGCATCGCGCGTCCGCGCGTACCACCCGCCCCCGTGCATGCGCCCGATCAGATCCAGCTTCGGCGTATCCACATAGCAGCGCGCCGGGTCCAGCACGAACTCGTCCTTGATGTGGATCGCCAGCACCCGGCCCAGCACCACCGCGCGATCGACCCCTACCTCCACGATCACCAGACGTTCGCATTCGAACGAGACCGGCGACTCGGCGATCCGTGGCGGCGCCACCTTGGAAGACGCGGCGGTGGTCAGCCCGGCTTCGGCCAGTTCGTTCACGCTTTTGTCGAAATCGATCGCGGTGACGTTCATCTTCTCGGCCAGCGCGTCGCTGACCATGTTCACCACGAACTGCCCGGTGCGGCGGATATTACCGCCGGTGTCCTTAACATCGCCGGGCCCACGCCCGCCGATGCCGATCGCAACGATCGGCGGGTTGCCGGACACCGCGTTGAAGAACGAGAACGGCGCGGCGTTGACCGACCCGTCCAAATCCCGCGTGGTCACCCAGGCGATCGGCCGCGGTACCACGGTGGAGACAAGCAGCTTATAGGCGTTGGTCGCGTCCAACGCGGCAAGATCGAACAGCATGAAGGATCCGTTATCAGGGTGTGGGGGACAGGCGCGCACCCTGCCCGCCGGCTCCACCGGTGTCCAGCGCCCGCCAGGCAACCATCGCGAACGCCGCGACCAGCACCGGCAACGACAGCGGCAACCACCGCGGCAGCGCGAAACCCAGGCCGGCGGCGTCCATGGCGATCGGCAGCGCCACCACCAGCGCCACGACCGCCCATTCCCACCAGGCCAGCCGCGCGCCGCGCGCGATCCGTTCCAGCCCGAACGCCAGCAATCCGGCGTTCAGGATCGGCAAATCGTAGAAGAACCCGTATGGCGTCGCCAGGAACGCGCCCACCAGCAGCACCGCGCTGGCGGCCCGCCCCGGCCCGCGCCGGCGCCAGACGCGCCAGACCACGATCGCGGTCGCCAGCGCGGCCAGCGCCTGCGCCGCCCAGATCAGCTCCGGCGCCGCGCCGATCACGCGCAGATTGCCGCTGACCGTCGGCATCATCGGATACAGCCGGTGGTTTTCCCCGGCAAATCGCGACAACGCGATCAGGGCCTGCGGCCAGCGGATCCATAATTGCCAGCCGAACGCCAGGCCGCTCGCCGCCACCGTCGCCAGCACCGTCGCCACCGCCGCGGCGATCGTGCGCCATTGCCGCGCCGCGATCAGCGCCACCGGGACCAGCACACCGAATTGCGGCTTGCACGCGGCCAACCCGAACAGCACGCCGGCCAGTACCGGGCGGCGCGGGAGAAACCGGCAGCCGCCGGCCAGCAGCCCGGCGACGATCAGCCCGTCCTGCCCCACCGCGACGCTCAGCGCCGTCACCGGCACCAGCAACACCCCGATTGCGATCTGTCGGCGCCATGGCGCCTCCGCCAGCAGCAGCGTGTAGCTTGCGATCCCCGCGGCCATCCACGCCAGGGCCCCGATCCGCCAACTGAGGTAGCCCAGCGGCCAGATCAGCAACAACAGGCTGGGCGGATAGGCGAACGGGTAATGGTGCGGGTAGCCCGGGATCGCGGCCTGGATGAACCGATCGACCTGGGCGAAATCATAGATCGCAGTGGCACGCGGGGCAGCGCGCAACAAGGCGGCCCAGGACCGGAAGCCGATGAAATCCGAGGGATTTCGCGGATGGGCCCAGACCTGGGCCACATGAATCGCGTAAAACAGCACCCCGAACCCGGCCAGCATCCCGAGTAAGATGGCCAGCGCGGTCCGCCTCCAGACCGGGACCGGGCGGTGGCGCGGCAGCGCGGCAGGCGCGGGCAAGACGGGTGCAGAGGGGGTGGACGCAGACACATTCGCGATGTGCCGCGGGCCCGGTAACAGCGCGGTTGCAGCGCCGGTGACGCGGCGTTTACCCCGCTGCCCGCATCCTGCGGGAATGCGCCGTCTGGCTCTCGCCCTCGCCCTGCTGCTCGCCGCCGTGCCGCGCGCGGGGGCGTTGCGCGTGGCCACGTGGAATCTGGACTGGCTCACCAGCCGCCGCGCCGGCGATCCCGCCCTGCCGTCGGACGTCCATCCGCGGCGCCCGGGGGATTTCGCCCGCCTCGCGGCCTACGCCGCGCGGCTGGACGCCGACGTGGTCGCGATTCAGGAAGTGGACGGCGCCCGCGCTGCCGCCCGCGTGTTCCCGCCCGCCCGCTACGTGATCGACATGACCCACGACCACGTGGTCCAGCGCGTCGGCTTCGCGATCCGCCGCGGGCTCCGCTTCACCCGCCACAAGGACCTGACCGCGCTGGCCCCGCCCGGCTCGTGGTTGCGCTCCGGAGCCGATATCACGGTGCAGCTTCGCTCCGGGCCGTTGCGGATTCTGGCGGTGCATCTGAAGGCGGGGTGCCAGTTCTCCGCGCTGCGCGGGCGCCGCCCGGCCTGCAAGACGCTGGCGCGCCAGGTGCCGCCGCTGGTGGCCTGGATCGCGGCGCGCGCGCGCCACGCCACGCCGTTCCTGATCCTTGGCGATTTCAACCGGAAATTCGACCCGCACCATGGCCACCAGGACGGGCTGTGGCGGCGCCTGACCGCGGCGGCGCCGCTGGTCCGGGCCGAGCGCGGTTTCGCCTCGCCCTGCTGGGGCGCCGAATATTTCATCGACCACATCCTGGCCGGCGGGGCGGCGCGGGCCTGGCTGGTGCCCGGCAGCCTGCGCGTTCTTGTGTATGCCGAGCACGGTGCGGCCTGGAAATCCCGGCTGTCGGATCACTGTCCGGTTTCAGTACGACTCCGCCCGCCGGCGCGGTCGCAACAGCAGGCCGCCAGCCCGTTCGTGCCGCGTACGGTACAACGGCCCGCGCCGCGGCGGCCATGAGCCGGACTCGCCCCCCCGCTTCCGCCCCGCCCGGGGGGCGCGCATACTCGGTCCATGGAACCGTCCCCGACGCCGCTGACGCGCAAGCAGCTGGGCAAGCTGCTGGACCGCTACCGGGTCACCGACGGGCGACGCTTCCGCCTGAAAGATCACGACCCGGCCGACACTGCCGGGCACATGATCAGCCACGACCAGGCGCTGCATCAACTGGCCGCCGATGTGGAACGGCTGACGGTGTTGCAGGAAAAACTCTTTGCCCAGGATTCCTGGGCGTTGCTGGCTGCGTTCCAGGCGCTGGATGCCGCCGGCAAGGACGGCACGATCAAGCACGTGATGTCCGGGGTGAACCCCGCTGGCGTCCAGGTCACCAGCTTCAAGACCCCGGGACCCGAGGAACTGGCGCATGATTTCCTCTGGCGCTGCACCCGCGCTTTGCCGGAACGCGGCCGGATCGGCATCTTCAACCGCAGCCATTACGAAGAAGTGCTGGTGGTGCGGGTCCATCCGGAAATCCTCGCCCGGCAACGCCTGCCGGCCGCGCGGCTGGGCCGCAAAATCTGGGATCAGCGCCTGACCGCGATCACCGGTTTCGAGCGCTATCTGGCACGCCAGGGCACCGTAGTGCTGAAATTCTTCCTGCATCTGTCGCCGGAAGAACAGAAGCGGCGGTTCCTCGCCCGGCTGGACGAGCCCGCCAAGCACTGGAAATTCTCTGCCGCCGATCTGGCCGAACGCGATCACTGGGACGCCTATCAGGCGGCGTATCAGGCCGCGATCGCCGCGACCGCGAAGCCCTGGGCGCCGTGGTTCGTGGTGCCGGCGGACCATAAATGGTTCACGCACATGATCGTCGGCGCCGCGCTGGTCGAGGCGCTGGAGCGGCTGGACCTGCGGCTTCCCGCGCCCGACCCGGCGGCGGCGGCGGCGCTGGCCGCGGCGCGTGAGAAGCTGGAAGCCGAAATCTGAATTAATCGAAGGGACACGCCATGAAGATCGCTCGCTGCGAAGCCACGTTGCTGTCGATTCCGGAAGATGAACCGCTGGCCAACGCGCCGGAACGCCCGGGTGCGATGCGGCCGGTGGTCGCGCTGCGGCTGCACACGCAAGACGGGATCGAGGGCGTCGGCCTCGCGTTCTACGGCGGCGTGCTGTCGGGTGCGCTGCGTCAGGCGGTGGAGGCGCTTGGCGCGCTGATCGTGGGCGACGATCCGCTGCGGCCGGAGGCGGTCGCGGCCAAGCTGCGCGCCGCCGCCGGGGGGTGCGAGCCGGGCGGGATTTTCACCCTGGCTGCCGCGGCGATCGACCTGGCGCTGTGGGATATCAAGGGCAAGGCGGCTGGTCTGCCGATCTGGAAGCTGCTGGGGGGCGCGCGATCGCGCGTGCCCACCTACGCCTCGGGTGCGCTGCGGCGTGGCCTGACGCATGACCAGGCCGCGACCGCGGCGGCGAAACTGAAGGCCAGCGGCTTCCACGAGATGAAAATGCAGTTGGCCCTGCCCGGCACGCCGACGGTGACCGACGAGGTCACCCGCGCGCGCGTGATCCGCGACGCGATCGGCCCCGACATTTGCCTGATGTGCGACATCAACCAGCGCTGGCGCCCGGAACAGGCGATCGAGATCGGCAGCCGGATCGCCGAGGATGTCCGGCTGTTCTGGCTGGAAGACGTGACCGTCGCCGACGATTTCGCCGGCATCGCGCGCATCAATGCCGCCCTGCCGACGCCGATCGCCGGCGGCGAATATCTCTGGGGCGTCACCCCGCATCGCCACGCGATCGAGGCGCGCGCGGTGGATTACGTGATGATCGATCTGGTCCGCGCCGGCGGGGTCACGCCGTGGCTGAAGATCGCCGGCATGGCGGACGCGTTCAATCTGCCGGTGGTCAGCCACGTGATCCCCGAGTTCCATTGCCAGCTGATCGGCGCGATCCCGAACGGGCTGACGGTGGAATACATGCCGTGGATGCTGAAACTGTTCACGGCGACCCCGCCTGTCGCCGACGGTCACATCACGCTGCCGGAAACCCCGGGCTGGGGGCTTGCGTTCGATCCGGCGGCACTGGCGCGCTACCGGGTTTGAGCGGCCCGAAGGGCGGCCCGAGGGAGAGCGGCGGCTACAGCAGACACAGCGCCGCAAGCTCGCGGCGCAGCGCCGGCGGCAGCGCGTCGGCGCCCCGGGCCGGCAGGTCGGCGGCCAGATCTTCCGGTGCTTCTGCCGCGGCCAGATAGCGCCAGCCCTGGAACGGCTTGATCGGCCGGGCGCGCAGCGGCACCACCACGGGATCCAGCAGCAGCCCGGCGCAGGCGCTGCCGTCTTCCCACTGATCCTCGATGATGTCGCGCAGCGCCTGGCGCGCCGCCAGCATCCCGCCGATGCCCCAGTAGATCGAGCCGCCTTCCAGCAGTTCGGCGGCGCGGCGGGGGGAATGGCGGG
>JAKAZJ010000541.1 GCA_021826565.1 Pseudomonadota bacterium
TTGCGTCGGAAACATGACGCTCGACATCATGCGCCGGTCCGGTCCGGATGGGAAGCGCGGATGGTGCGGGCACCAGGGCAGCTTGAAAACCACGCCGGCGCCGCTCCGGCGGACAAGCGCCTGCCTTGCCGCGTGCCGGCTAGGCGCGGGTTGCGCGACGCCGGAATCGGCCGAGCATGAGGGCGGCGCCGATCGCCAATAATGCAAATGTCGATGGCTCGGGCACGTTGCGCGGGGCCGCGTAGGTACCGGTCACATCAAGCACGACCGCCTGGCCCGCGTCGATCGTGTCGCCCGTCAGGTTCACGCCGATGATCGGGAACAAGTTGAGTACGCCGGTGGGCGTGACGGTATTCGTCGAATCGAAGCTGTCGCCCGTGATCGTCGCGCCGGTTCCGTAGGTGAAGATGAAGCCGACGAACGAGGTAGGCGCGCCATAGGAGAAGCTGCCGGACACGTAGGACGGTGGCGCGATGAGGATCTGGGTCGCGGACACGGTGACATAGCCGTACGGCGTGTCGAACGATGTACCGGTCGCGTTGAGGGTGACCGCGCCGTAATCGTTGTTGCGCGAAGGGGCATTGAATGCGACATCCACGCTCGCGCCCAGCAGACCGGCTTGCGCTGGGGCGCTGGCCAGGCCCAGGCCAAGGGCCGCCCCGGCAAGCCACGCGATCCGTCTGATCATGATGTTCCAACTCTTGCAGCGCCGTATCGGAATATATCCAGGCGTAACACCATCAGGCAATATGCGTCCGTGCCGGGATCGCAACCGACCGGACGGCGTGTGCTGCGTCATATCCTCCGGCGCAGATCCAACGTGCGTGGCGTTTCCCGGGCCGCCACCACCACCGGTTCCGCCATCGGTCCCGTTGTGTGGCCGAACGGGAAGAACCGCGCCCGACGCCGCGCTTCCGCCTCGTTCGCGTTCACCGGGAAATGTTCGTAGCTGCGCCCGCCGGGATGGGCCACATGATGCGTCATCCCGCCCAGGCTGCGGCCGGACCAGCGGTCGTACAGGTCGAACACCAGCGGCGTCTGCGCCGGCAAAGTGGGATGCAACCCCGATGGCGGATGCCACGCCTTGAAGCGCACGCCGCCCACGACCTCCCCGGCCCGGTCGGTCGGCGTCAGCGGCACGGCGTGGCCGTTGCAGGCCAGCACGAAGCGTTCCGGGACGAACCCGCTGACCCGCGCCTCCACCCGCTCAACCGAGCTGTCCACGTAGCGCGCGGTCGCCCCGCCAGCCGGCTCCTCGCCCAGCACGTGCCAGGGCTCCAGCGCCTGGCGCAGTTCGATCCCGAGGCCGCCGATGGTCACGGCGCCGATCACGGGAAAGCGGAACGCCAGATGCGGCGCGAACCAGCTCGGGTCCAGCGCGAACCCCAACGCGGCCAGATCCGCCAGAGCGGCGATGAAATCCTGCTCCACATAATGCGGCAGCATGAAATCATCATGGATTCGGCTGCCCCAGCGGATCAGATCGCGCTCGTACGGATGCGCGGCGAACGCGGCCAGCGCGGCGCGCATCAGCAGCAACTGCGCCGCAGCCATGCGCGCGTGCGGCGGCATCTCCAACGCGCGGAATTCTACCAGCCCCAGCCGGCCGGTGGCGGATTCGGGCGCGTACATCTTGTCGATGCAGAATTCGGTGCGATGCGTGTTGCCGGTCATGTCGGCCAGCAGATGGCGGAACAGCCGGTCGATCAGCCAGGGCGGCGGCGCGCGGCTGGGCCCGATCTGGGAAAAGGCGATTTCCAACTCCGCCAGACTGTCCTGACGCGCCTCATCGATGCGCGGATGCTGGCTGGACGGGCCGATGAACAAGCCGCTGAACAAATAGGACAGGCTGGGGTGGTTGTGCCAGAACCCGAGCAGCGATTTCAGCAGATCGGGACGGCGCAGGAACGGGCTGTCTTCCGGCTCGGCCGCGCCCATCACCACGTGGTTGCCGCCGCCGGTACCGGTATGGCGGCCGTCGAGCATGAATTTTTCCGCCGCCAGCCCGACCTGGCGCGCTTGTTCGTACAGCGTGGCTCCGCGTTCGGTCAGCTCGGCCCAGCTCGCAGCGGGATGGACATTGACCTCGATCACCCCCGGGTCGGGCGTGATCGAGAACAGGTTCAGCCGCGGGTCGCGCGGCGGCAGATAGCCTTCAAGCACCACCTTGCGGCCTTGTCCGGCGGCGGTGTCCTCGATCGCGGCGGTCAGCGCCAGCCAGTCCTCGGCGTCGGTCAGCGGCGGAAAGAAGACGTGCAGCACGCCCCCGCGCGGTTCGACCACCAGCGCGGTGCGCACCAGTTTGGTCGCGCCGGCATCGGCATCGGCGACCGCTTGCGGGGCGGGGGCGAAGCGGGCGGCGTCGGCCGAGCGGCGGCGCAGCGCGCTTGCCGACGGCAGCCTGGCGCGCGGCGCGAACGGATCGGGCTCGGACGCACTCTCGATGCGGTCGGGATCGGCCCAGGGCAGGCGGTCCAGCGGCAGACGAAAGCCGATCGGGGAATCGCCCGGGATCAGGAACAGCGTCCCGCCACGGAACACCCAGCGGCCGGATTGCCAGATTCGCGTGCCGTTCGCGGCGACGCGGCGCAACGGCAGCACCGAACCCACCGCGGCGCCGAGGGGCCCGGCGAACATCCGGGCCAG
>JAKAZJ010000542.1 GCA_021826565.1 Pseudomonadota bacterium
CCGCCGGTCACCGGCCAGTGACCGAGATCGCGGAAATTGGAGACGCCGGCCAGTTGCAGGGTGAGGGGGAGGGCGGTAGGGGACGACATCGGTCGGTTTTGATCGCTGGATGGTCCGGATGTTTGGCGTCCGGCACGGGATTGCGCAAGCGCCATGCGGTATCTTCAATGACGCTTTCCGCGCACCGCTTCGTCGACGTTCCGGCCCGCTCCTGGGGACGGTGCATCGACGAGCCGGCATCAGCCCATCTTACCGCTTCATCCCCTCCACCGCCTCCGCCAGACGTTGCGGGTCCACCTTGATCTCCACGCCCGCCCGTTCCACCTGCAATTTCATCGCCACCCGCGAATCCCGTCCTGCCCAGCCGCGGTTCATCGCCTCGGTCATCTCCGCCTGCACCAGGTTGGACAGGCGCATCGGCACGCCCATCTCGCGCCCCAGCTGGCAGGCCAGGGACACGTCCTTGAAGGCCAGCCGCAACGCGAAGGCGGGGGGTTCGTAAACGTCGGGCAGGAATTGATCGGGCATGGCGTCGAATGCGCCGCGCCGTCCGATCGCGCCCTGGCGGACCGCCTCCCAGATCGCCAGCGGCTCGATCCCGGCCTTCACTCCCATGGTGAAGACCTCCGCCAGTCCGGTGGTCATGATGTAACCGAACAGATTATGCACCAATTTCGCGACCGACCCGGCCCCGATCGGCCCGACATAGCGCGCCTGGTCTCCGATTGCGTCCAGGACCGGCTTGCAACGGTCGAACGCGGCTTCCTCGCCACCGATCCAGATCGCCAGTTTTCCGCTCGCCGCCCCGCGCGGGCCGCCGCTGACCGGGGCATCCAGCACATGGGCACCACGCGCGGCGAAATCCGCGTGCAGTTTCCGCATCAGGGTGGGCGAGTTCGTCGATAGATCGAACCACGCCGCGCCGGCGCGCAGACCCGCGGCGATCCCGTCGGGGCCGGAGGCGACCGCCTCCACCTCCGGCGGGCCGGGCAGCGAGGTCAGCACCACGTCCGAAGCCGCCGCGACCGCGCGCGGGCTGTCGGCCCAGACCGCACCGGCGGCCAGGTGGCGCGCGGCGCTTTCGCGACGGATGTCGTGCACAACCAGGGCGTGACCGCCCTTTTGCGCATTCGCGGCCATCGATGCACCCATGGTGCCGAGGCCGATGAACCCGACTTTCATGGCGTCGCGCTCTCCGCCTCGAATACATCGCGTGCGATGGCGGCGGCGCTCATCGCCGACGGCCAGCCGGCGTAGAACGCGACATGGGTGATCAGCTCGGACAGTTCCTCCTGCGACAGGCCGTTGAAGCGCGCGCGCGCCAGATGGCCCTTGAGCTGTTCCGGGCGGTAGGTGGCGACCAGGACAGCGACAGTGATCAGGCTGCGGTCGCGCTTAGATAGTTGCGGTCGTTCCCAGACGTCGCCGTAGACGACTTTCTCGGTCAGGTCGATCAGCTTGGGGACGGTCTCGCGGACACGGTCGCGGCTCGCGGTGTTCGGGGCCTTGGGCATCGGGATCCTCCGGTATGCGGTTGGTTGGACCCATTGCACACCCGTCCCGGCCCCTCCCGCAAGGGGACGGAACACAGGTTACCCGGCGCGGAGTTCCGCCAGCATCCCGCCCAGCGCGCCCTGCAACCGCTCGGCATCCAGGCCCAGACGACGGGAGGTCGCGTCCAGCGCGTCCAGCCGGTCCCGCGCGCCCCCGATTCCGCCGGCGGCATCCCGCACCGCCTGATCGACGCGCCCCATGGTCCCGGTCATGCCGGATGCGGCGCCGCCGATCCGGCCCATCGCGTCGCGCTGTGCGGCCAGCGCGGCGCCGATCGCGGCAGCGGCTGCCTCCAGCTCGGCCATCACGGCGCGGATGCCGCCGATCGCGCCCACCGCTGACTCGGTGCGGGCGCGGATGGTGCCCACCTGGGCAGCGATCTCCTCGGTCGCGCGCGCGGTCTGGGTGGCAAGCGCCTTCACCTCCGAGGCGACCACCGCAAACCCCTTGCCCGCCTCGCCGGCGCGCACCGCCTCGATCGTTGCGTTCAGTGCCAACAGATTGGTCTGGCCGGCCACGCCCGAGATCAGCGTCACCACGTCACTGATCCTTTGCGCGGTGCCGGCCAGTTCCTGCACCGTCGCGTCGGCGGCGCGCACTTCGGCGGCGGCGCGGTCGGTGGCGGCGGCGGTGCGCTCCACTTCGGCGCCGATCGCTGCGGCGGCGGCGGCCAGGTCTTCGGCCGCGACGGAAACTGCGGCTACGTCCGCCCCCGCCGCGCCGGCCGCCGCACTGGCAGCATCGGATGCGGTGCCGGCGCGGCCCGCCGCGTCGGCGATGCGCGCCACCGTGGCAGCCAAATCGGCCCCCGCGGTGGCGAGATCGGTGGCGACGTCGATGAGCCCGGCCTCAATCCGTCGGGCCAGCGCCGCGCGCGTGTCGCGGCGTTGGTGGGAGGCTTCCAACTCGGCCGCCAGGCGGCGCCCGGCCTCGGCATGCGCCGTGGTTTCCGCGGCGATGGCGGTGGCCGCGGCGTCTTGGGCCAGCGCCAGCGCAGTCTCGATCCGTGCCACGATCCAGATCAATGCCCCAGCTTCGATCGTGGCTACCGCGGCGTGCAACGTCACGCGGCCCAGGTCGGCGCGGCGGG
>JAKAZJ010000543.1 GCA_021826565.1 Pseudomonadota bacterium
ATCATGCGGGCCACCGACCACGCCCCAGAGATTCGGGCCCACGATCGGCTTGCCGCCCTGGTTCAGGCTGTGGCAGGCGGCGCAGACCCCGCTGGCAAATTGCTTGCCCTTGGCGACGTTCGCCGCGGCCAGGCGCGCGTCCAGCGCCGCAGGACCGGCGGCGGCGGCTTTGGCCGGCGCGGCCGGCTTGGCCGGAGCCGGTGCCGGTGCCGTCACCTTGGGCAGCGGCAGCGGATGCGGCGACAGCGTGTGCAGGTAGTCGATCACGTCGGCGCGCAGCTGATCGTTCGGGATACCGGCGAAGGTCATATGCGTGCCGGGCGCGTAGGCAGCGGGGTCGTACAGCCAGTGGTTCAACGCCGAGTAGGTCCAGGGTTTGCCCTTGAACTTCTCCAGCGCGTCGGAATAGGCGAAGCCGGCCTCGTGGTCATGCGGGCCACCGACGACATTGTACAGATTCGGCCCGACGATCGGCTTGCCGCCATCGTTGAAGCTGTGGCACGCGGCGCAGACCTGCGTGACGAACGCCTTGCCCTTGCCGAGATCCGCCTTGGCCAGCAACGGCGCGATCGGCGCCGGACCGGCGGGACCCTTCGCGGCGGTGGCCGCGGGCGCGCCGATCTTGATCTCGATCCTGCTGGCCGGGGTCTTGGAGACGAGGTTGTCGCCGATCATACCCGTGATGAAAAAGGCGATGCCGGCGACGAGGATCGCCGCAACACCCTTATTGACGTCCATGCTGTCCATACGTCGCGACTTCCCCGCCGAGTTGCCAGATACCCGGGCGCGACGCGGACGTTGCCGCCCACCGCCCACCACCCTAAGCTGCGACGCACCATAGGGAAACGACTCTTGCGCCGCAATCCACCCGCGCCGGCTTCGATGCTCTGGCACGCATGACCCCGATCGTCATCATCCCGGCCCGCATGGCGTCCTCGCGCCTGCCGGGCAAACCGCTGGCTTATATCGGCGGCGTGCCGATGATCGTGCATGTCCTGCGCCGGGCGGAAGCCGCGGCAATCGGACCGGTCGCGGTGGCTTGCGGCGAGGCCGAAATCGCCGCCGCCGTCACCGCAGCCGGCGGGCGCGCGGTGCTGACCGATCCCGATCTGCCGTCCGGCTCCGATCGCGTGCAGCAGGCACTGGCGCAGCTGGATCCGGATGGGCGCCACGACGTGGTGGTCAACCTGCAAGGCGACGTACCGACCATCGATCCGGCACTGATCCGCGCCGCCCTGCTGCCGCTGGCGGACCCGGCGACCGATATCGGCACCTTGGTCGCGCCGATCGCCGACGCCGCCGAAGCGGCCACGCCGTCCTTCGTCAAGGCCGCCTGCGCGTTTCCCCCAGAGGGGGAAGCAGGGGTGGACGTGGCGCCGGCGCTGTATTTCTCGCGTGCCGCGATCCCCTGGGGCGACGGGCCGCGCTGGCACCATATCGGCATCTACGCCTATCGCCGCGCCGCCCTGGCCCGCTTCGTGGCGCTGCCCGAGAGCCTGCTGGAACGGCGGGAGGGGCTGGAACAACTCCGCGCGCTGGAAGCCGGAATGCGAATCGGCTGCGCGCGGGTCGCGCATGGTCCGTTCGGGGTCGATACGCCGGCCGACCTGGAACGTGCCCGCATCCTGATCGCCGCCGAGGAGTCTAAGCGATGACCGCGCCGATCGCCTTCCAGGGCATGCCCGGGGCCTATTCCGACCTCGCCTGCCGCAAGGCTTATCCCGGCATGCCCACCCTGCCATGCGAGAGCTTCGAGGCGGCGATCGCCGCGGTCCGCGACGGCGCCGCCGCGCTGGCCATGCTGCCGTGCGAGAACAGCCTGGCCGGGCGCGTGCCCGATATCCACCATTTGTTGCCCGGCTCCGGCCTGTTCGTGGTCGGCGAGCATTTCGAGCGCGTGGAGCACTGTCTTCTGGCGCTTCCCGGCGCGTCCGAGGCCGGGCTGAAACGCGCCCATTCCCATCCCGTCGCGCTGGGCCAGGTGCGCCGGTTCCTGCGCGAGGCCGGCCTTACCCCGGTGGTGGAAGCGGATACCGCCGGCGCGGCGCGGCTGGTGGCGGAGTGGGGACGGGCGGAGGAGGCGGCGATCGCGTCCTCGCTGGCGGCGGAAATCTACGGGTTGCAGATCCTGCGCCGCAACGTGGAGGACGCGGATCACAACACCACAAGGTTCTACGTGATGGCGCCGCGGCCGCGCCCGCCGGCGCCGGAGGCTGGTCCTCTGGTGACCACGTTCGTGTTCCGGGTCCGTAACGTGCCGGCGGCGCTGTACAAGGCGCTGGGCGGGTTCGCCACCAACGGGGTCAACATGACCAAGCTGGAAAGCTACATGCTGGAAGGCGCGTTCACCGCCACGCAGTTCCTGTGCGACGTGGATGGGCATCCGGAGCAGCCGGGGTTGCGGCGGGCGTTGGAGGAATTGTCGTTCTTCTCCTCCGAAGTGCGGGTGCTGGGGGTGTATCCGGCGGCGGGGTTTCGGCTGGCGCAGATGGCGCGCTTGTAGGCGCGCCGGGGCGTCGCACGCAGGTGATGCCGACCTGCCGAGGATGCGACTCTCGTCATTGCGTGCCGGCGCCCTTGCCTGCCGGCCCGCGCCCTCGGTCATGGCCGGCATAAGGCCGGCCATGACATACCTCAG
>JAKAZJ010000544.1 GCA_021826565.1 Pseudomonadota bacterium
AGCCCCAGCGGATATGCGCGACGTGATACGCCACGTCCTGATGGGTGCGCCGGTCCGGATAGCTGCCGGGCAGATGCAGCGTCTCGGCCCATTTGTGGTTGGCCACACCCTGCGGCAGTTCCTCCCCCATGCGCAGGATCAGCGGCAGGGCCGAGATCAGCAGCACCACCCCGAACACGATGAACAGGATGGTGGGGTCCAGCAGGGTGGACAGCAGCGCGCCGCAGATCGCCCCGGTGGTGGTCGCCACTTCCAGGAACATGCCGACCCGCAGATTGGTCATGCGGTCCTTCACATAGGCCGCCGCCGCGCCCGACGAGGTGGCGATGACCGAGACGATCGAGGCACCGATCGCGGCGGTGAAGCTGACATGGAACACGAGCGTCAGGATCGGCACGATGAACACGCCGCCGCCGAGGCCCACCAGCGCGCCCACGAACCCGGCGAAGGCCGAGCTTGCCAGCACGAAGAAGAAGAACGGCAGGGTGCCGTCCTGCACCATCGCCGGCTCCGGGTTGCCCAGCCAGGCGCCGATGCCGAAGATCGAGAACAACAGGATCGCCAGCACCAGGGTGGTGATGATGACGTAGGTGCGGTCTTCCTCCAGCGCGAAGGCGATGATCGACACCGCGACCCGCATCACCGGCGTGGCCAGCAGCACCAGCAGGCCGACCACGATCACCGCCGGCGGATCCAGGGCCAGTACGCCGTGCCAGACCCCGGGCAGGGTATCGGGGAAGCTGGGATGGGGCAGATGGCCGGTCAGGGTCAGGGCGTAGAACCAGGAAATTCCGCCCAGGATGATCGCCACGCTGAGCAGCACGCCGCCGCGCAGCACGCCGCTGATGATGAGTTCGGTCTTTCGGATGATGTCGTCGTCGGGGCCGAGGGGGATCAGTTTGCCGTGCACCGTCTGACTTGCCATGTCGCTCGCTCTCATTCGCCGCGGCGCGAATCGTCCCCCCGGGCGAGCGGCGCGCCGCCGCTCTCCCCGGACCTATCGTCAGGCAGTGAATGGTCTCCGCCTCTGTCCGAATTATGGCCGATTTTCCGTCACCACCACGATTATGTGAAATATCATGGCAGCCCGGCGTGGCGCGCATCCGTCGCGCGCCGCGAGCGCCGCGCATCTGGACCCTCCGGCCCGGACTGCGTATATCCGCGGCCATGACCTCCATCGGCACCTGGCTGCATACCAAGCTGCACGGCCGGCGCATCGGCAGCGATGCGGACGGCAACACCTATTACGTGGACCGCCGCGCGCCGGCCCGTCGCTGGGTGATCTATGCGGGGGTGCCCGAAGCCTCGGCGGTGCCGCCCGAGTGGCACGCCTGGCTGCACCACACCACCGATCAGCCCTTGCCGGTTGCCGCGCGCCGCCCGTGGCAGCGCCCGCATCTGGCCAATGCCACCGGCACCGAAACGGGGTACCGCCCGCCCGGACATGACTACCAAGGGGGCACACGGGCGCGCGCCACCGGCGATTACCAGGCCTGGTCCCCCGATCAGCCGCCCGCGCGCGCCGGGGCCGCCGATGCCGCGCCGTAACAGCGCCGAGCTGCTGACCGGATTCGCGGTCCTCGCGGTGGCGTTCGGCTTCTTGTTCTATGCGCTGGCCCATTCCGGCCAGAAGCGAATCGGCGCCGGCTACACGTTGTTCGCGCGCTTCGACAACATCGCCGGCCTGTCGGTCGGCGCCCCGGTGCGGCTGGCCGGCGTGGACGTGGGCCGCGTGGCCAGCGAGACCATCGATCCGCAGACCTATCTGGCCAATGTCGCGATCACGTTGGAAAAAGACATTCGACTGCCCAAGGACAGCAGCGCCACCGTCTCGTCCGAGAGTCTGCTGGGCGGCGAGTATCTGGCGATCGACCCCGGCGCCAGCAACACGATGCTGACCCCTGGGCAGGCGATCACCATCACCCAGGGCACGGTCAGCATCGAGAATCTGCTGGGCAAGTTCATCTTCAGCGCCACCAGCATGGTCAGCGCGCTGGGCAAGGGCGGGCCGGCGCCAGGGGCAGCGCCAGGGGCAGCAGCGGGAGCGGCGGCGGGACCGGCGTCAGGACCGGCGGCGGGTCCGAAATGATCCGGGCGGCCACGCTGCTGGCCGCCCCCATGCTGGCGGGCGCGATGGCGGCGAGCGCAATGCTGGTGGGCGCCGGCGGGGCCGTTGCACAAACCCGGACCCTGCCACCGGTGGTGGCGCAACCAGGATCGGGTCCGATCGTTGCGACGCCGCTGCCTCCGCTGCCGAACGTGGTGACACCCACAGGAATCGCGCCAGCACCGGCGCTGCCCGCCGCAACGTTGCCGCAAGCGTCCCCGGCGCCATTGCCGGAGACCTGGCCCACACCGAGTCCAGCGACGTCGCCCACACCGACCCCGGCGACAACCCCCGCGCCGATTCCGGCGACCGCGCCCGCGCCGATTCCGGCGACCGCGCCCGCGCCGATTCCGGCGACAACCCCCGCGCCGATTCCGGCGACCGCGCCCACATCGGGTCCCGCGGCGCCAACGTCAGCTGCGACCGGTGCAACACCCGCCCCAACCGAGGCGGCATCCCCGGGCACATCCCCTGGTACATCCCCTGGTACATCCCCTGGCACATCCCCTGGCACA
>JAKAZJ010000545.1 GCA_021826565.1 Pseudomonadota bacterium
TCGGCCAGAACACCACGCGCGCCTGCCCGGGCAGACGTAAAGGCGGTCGATCGACGATCGCGGAGAACGGGATGCGTTCACGCGGGAGCATCGGGTCTGGCATCGGCGTCCTCCACTTTCTTGAGCGCCAGGATGGCGGTGGCGGCGCGACCGGGTCAATTGCCCCGCTGGTCCCCCGCTGGCGCCCCGCCCTGCGCGCGCTAGACTGCCCGCCGTAGCTGCCGCGGGAGGGCCAAAGCCGATGTTCACCATCCATCCGAGTGGGGGAACCCTCGGCGCCACGGTTGCCGGTATGGATGCATCCCGACCGCTGGACCCAGGCGATTTCGCGCGTCTGCTGGTGGCGCTCGGCCGGCATGGCGTGCTGCGCCTGCCCGACCAGGACCTGGACGACGCGGCCTTACGTGCGTTCTCGGAACGCTTCGGCGCGCTGCAAGGCTCGGTGACCAAGGAAGCCACCGCGGGACGCGCAGTACCGGAAGTCGGCGTGCTGTCCAACATCGTGGCGGACGGGCGCTATATCGGCTTCCCCGACGCCGGGCAGGACTGGCACACCGACATGTCGTATCGCGACGTGATGGGCTTCGTGAATGTGCTGTATGGCGTGGTGATCCCACGCCGCGACGGCCAGGCACTGGGCGGGACGGAATTCGCCAACATGCACGCCGCGTATGAGGCCCTGCCGGAGGCCCTGCGCACGCGCCTGGCGGACGCCACCGTGACCCATGATTTCAACCAGTACTGGGAAAACGCCCGCAGCCACGGCGCCGACCGACCCGCCCTGACCGCGGAGCAGCGGCGCGCCCGCCCGCCGGTGGTCCACCCCCTGTTCCTGACCCATCCGATCACCGGGCGGAAGGTGCTGTATTGCAACCCCGGCTACGCCGCGCGCATCAACGAACTGCCGCCGGCGGAAAGCGACGAAACGCTCGCATTCCTGTTCGCCCACCAGCTGCTTCCCGCATTCCGCTGGACCCATCGCTGGAACGAACGCGACTTGCTGGTCTGGGACCATCTGGGCACGATCCACCGCGCCATCGCCGATTACACGCGCGACCAGCCGCGCCTGATCCGCCGCTGCCAGGTGATGGCGACCAAGGTGTTCACGCCCGAGTTTCTCGCCCCCATCCACGCCGCGCAAGCGGCGATGTAACCCCACGCCGCGCAAGCGGCGATGTAACCCCACGCCGCATCGCGGCGATGTAAGGACTCCCCATGGCCCGCGTTCCGTCCCTGCACCCGGCCGATGTCGCGCCCGAGCACCGAGGGCTGCTCGCGCGCCCGATCGCGCTGAACCTTGCGCTGGTGAACTCCCCTGGCGCATTGCGCGCGTTCGGCGGGCTCGGGCATTACATTCGCCACGGCAGCACGCTGGGCGCGCGGCTGCGCGAACTGGCGATCTTGCAGGTGGGGTATCTGGCGCGGGCGCCCTACGAATGGTCGCACCACATCAAGATCGGCCATGAATTCGGCGTGACCGACGCCGATATCCAGGGCCTGATCGCCGAGACCGAAGGCCGGCCGTCATCGCTGGACAGCCTGACGCGGACCGTGCTGCGCGCCGCGCGCGAGATCACCGCCGACGGCGCCGTGACCGATGCCAGCTGGGCCGAACTGGCGAAGGCGCTCGACAATGCCCATCTGGTGGACCTGATCGTCACTATCGGCTTCTACTGTGGGGTGGTGCGCGTGCTGGCCAGCCTGCAGATCGCGGTCGAGGACGAGTACCTGCCGTATCTGCGCCAGTTCCCCCTGCCGGAGTAAGCATGAATTTCCGCTCGCTCTATCGCCACGGCTTCGCCCGGGTGGCCGCCTGCACGGTACGGGCGGCGCTGGCCGACCCCGCCGCCAACGCATGCGCGATCCTGCACGCCGCGCGCGCCTGCCACGACCAGGGGGCCGCGGTCGCGGTGTTTCCGGAACTGGCGCTCTCCGCCTATGCCCTGGACGATCTGCGCCTGGCCGATACGCTGCTGGACGCGGTGGAAGCCGCAGCGGCGGAGATCATCGCCGCGTCCCGCGCGCTGCTGCCGCTGCTGCTGGTGGGTGCACCGCTGCGCCATCAGGGGCGGGTCTATAACGCCGCGCTGGCGATCCATCGCGGCCGGTTGCTGGGGATCGTGCCCAAAACCTACCTGCCGAACTACCGCGAGTTCTACGAACCGCGCCAGTTCGCCTCGGGCGACGGCTGGGCGGGGGCGGCCACCGTTTTCGCAGGCGCATCCGTTCCGTTCGGTACCGATCTGCTGTTCGCCTGCGCCGACGTCCCGGATCTGATCGTGCACGCCGAGATCTGCGAGGATGTCTGGATCCCGGTCCCACCGAGCGCGCTGGGCGCGCTTGCCGGCGCCACCGTGCTTGCCAATCTGTCGGGCAGCCCGATCACCATCGGCAAGGCCGATATGCGCCGGTTGTTGTGCCAGTCGCAATCAGCGCGCTGTCTGGCGGCCTATCTGTACGCCGCCGCGGGCGCCGGCGAATCCACCACCGACGTCGCCTGGGACGGCCAGGCCAGCATCTTCGAGAACGGCACCGTCCTGACCGAGACGGAACGCTTCCCGGACGGCGAACGCATCGCCGTGGCGGATGTAGATCTGGACCTGTTGCGCCAGGAACGGATG
>JAKAZJ010000546.1 GCA_021826565.1 Pseudomonadota bacterium
GCGATCATCCCCTCGGTCGGCTACGGCGTCTCCACCGCCGCCAAGGCGCTGGACCTGCCGGCCGGATCGCGCGTGCTGGTGCTGGCCGACGATCACTCGGCCCCGGTGCTGGAATGGATGAGCCGCGTCGAGGCCGACAGGATCGCCATCGACACCGTCGCCCGGCCGGAGGATGGCGACTGGACCGCGGCGGTGCTGGCCGCGATCGGCCGACGCCCGCCCAGCCTGGCCTCGATCGCCTCGGTCCACTGGTCCGATGGTGGGGCGCTGGACCTCGCCCGCATCGCCCCGGCCCTGCGGGCGGCCGGCGCGGCGCTGCTGGTGGATGCCACCCATGCGGTCGGCGCCGGCCCGGTCGATGTCGCGACGCTGGACCCGGATTTCCTGGTCTTCCCCACCTACAAATGGACCCTCGGCCCCTATGGCCGCGCCTTTCTCTATGTCGCCCCGCGCCGCCAGGGGGGCGTGCCGCTGGAACAGACCGCCCACGGCCGGCGCCGGGTCAGTGCCGAGCACGTCCCCTACCTTGCCGATACGCGCTACCTGCCCGACGCCCGCCGGTTCGACATGGGCGAGCGCGACCATTTCGTCTCCCTGGAAATGGCCTCGGTCGGGATGGAGTTGCTGGCCACGCTCGGTCTCGACGCGGTCGCGGGGCGGCTGGGGGCGCTGACCGCGGAGCTGGCCGAGGGGCTGGCGGCGCTGGGTCTCGGTGTTCCCGCCACGGCGCTGCGCGCGCCGCAGATCCTCAGCGTGACCATCCCCGGCGGCACGCCCCCGGGCTTCCTCGCCCGCCTGGCCGGGGACGGCGTCTATGTCGCCGACCGGCTCGGGCGCATCCGCATCAGCCCGCATATCTACAACGATGCCGACGACATCGCCCGCTGCGTGGCCGCCTTCCGCGCCGAGATGGAACGGGCCGACCGCCGGTGAAAGCCCGGCTCGCCCTGCTGGTCGGATTGCTGCTGGCGCCGCCCGCCATGGCGGCGCCGCGGCCGGTGGTGGTGGAGATGTTCACCTCCCAAGCCTGCTCCTCCTGCCCGCCGGCGGACGCGCTGCTGCGCCGGCTGGCGGCGGCGCAGCCCCGGCTGCTCGCCCTCGACCTGCACGTCACCTACTGGAACGGGGCGGCGTATCGCGACCCTTACGCCCTGGCGGCGGCGACCGCCCGGCAGAACTGGTACGCCAGGCTCGCGGGCGCCACCGAGGTCTATACGCCCGAAGCGGTGGTGGACGGCGCGGCCTCGCTGGTGGGATCGAACGGCCCCGCGCTGCGCGCCGCGATCGCGCGGGCGCGCGGAGGGGACGGGATCGCGGTGACGGTGGCGGTGGACGCGCGGCACGTCTCGGTGCGGCTCGCCGCCGGGGCGGGCAACGGCCAAGCGGTGTTGTTCGGCTACGACCCGGTCCATACCACGAAGGTCGGCGGGGGCGAGAACGCCGGCGCGACGCTGACCGAGATCGACGTGGTGCGCAGCATCACCCGCCTCGGGCGCTGGCACGGGGCGGCACGGACGCTGGTGGTGCCGCGCCCGGCCGGGGCACGCTTCGCGGTGCTGGTGCAGGCGGCGAACGGCGCGATGCTTGGGGTCGGGCGCCAACCCCGCCGCGCGCCCGCGGCCCGCTAACCCGCCCGCGCAACCGCGAACCAGCGGCGGAACGGCAGCAGCACCGATCCATCCGCCCGCCGCGGATAATGCGGCGCCAGCGCGCGGTCATAGGCCTCCCGGAACCGCTCGCGCAGTGCCTCGGGCAGCGCCGCCAGGAACGGGCGCAGGCTGCTGCCCTCGGCCCACTCCACCACCGGCCGGGCACCGCGCAGCGCGTGCCAATAGACCGTCTCCCACATCTCCAGCGCGGCGCAGCGCGGCTCCAGCAGGTCCCAATAGGCCGCCGGGGGCAGGATCGCCCGCGCGGTGTCGGGCACGTCGCGCAGATAGGCGGCGAACGGCGCCTCGGCGGCCACCGCCAGCTGCAAGGCACGCAGCGGGGCGTCGTGCATCGCCGGCATCTGCACCGCCAGCACCCCCTGCGGCGCCAGCAGCCCGAGCAGCGCCGGGAACAGCCGGTCGTGCCCGCCGGTCCAGTGCAGCGCGGCGTTGGAGAAGATCAGGTCCGGCGCCGTCTCCGGTCGCCAGGCGGCAAAATCGGCAGCCACGAACCGTGCCCCCGGCACCGCCGCCCGCGCGCGCTCCAGCATCGCCGGCGAGCCGTCCACGCCGATCAGCGTCGCCTCCGGAAACCGCGCCCGCAGCAGCCCGGTCACGGTGCCCGGCCCGCAGCCCAGGTCCACGACCACCGACGGCGCCGACAGCGGGACCCGCGCCAGCAGATCCACCGCCGGGCGCAGCCGCGCGTCCGCAAATCGCAGATACTGGCCCGGATCCCAGCCGGCGGCGTCAGTGGCCGGCGGCATCGATCCGGTCGAAGATGCAGCGGATCCAGTGCAGCGCGAACACCACCGCGGCGGCGAACAGCGCGATGCCGAGGCCATAGACCTCCCCGGCCACGGAGATCAGCCACAGCGCCACCAGCGCCACCACGCCGGCGCCGATCAGCACCAGCCATTCCCGCATCGTCACGCTCATACCCGATCTCCCAGGAAAATCCGTCACGCCG
>JAKAZJ010000547.1 GCA_021826565.1 Pseudomonadota bacterium
CATCTCCCGCCAGGCGCCGTGCGTTGCCACCTCGATCTCCGACGGGGGCGGTGCGGGGGGCAGGGCGCGGCCGGTGTCCCGCTCGACCTGCAATTCCACCGCGCGCATGGCTTGTTCCGCTTCCGCGACGCGCCCCTGGGCGGCCAGCCAGCGCGGCGATTCGGGGAGTCCCCGGCGCACCCACCAGACGACCACGCCGCCCAGCGAGCCGAGCAGGATCACCCAGCGCCAGCCATCCAGGCCGAGCGGCGTGTGCGGCACGAACAGCCAGGAGATCCCGGCGACCGCCGGCTCGGCGGTCAGCACCACCATGATCGCGAAGGCCATGAACCGGCCGCGATAACGGGTCGGGGTGATTTCGGAGATGAAGGCATCGTTGTTGATGAGCTGGATGCTGATCGCCAGCCCGCAGACGAAGCGCAGCGCATCGATGATCGGTGGCGAGGACTGGAACGTCATCACCAGCATCGCCGCCGAATAGAGCAGCATCGACCAGGTGAAGGTCGCCAGCCGTCCGAACTTGTCCGACAGCTGCGTGAACAGGATCGCGCCCACGAACATGCCGAGAAAGAAGGCGGCAAGGAAGGTCGCGAAACTGTCGAGCGCGAACATCCCCGCATGGCTCGCGGTGTAGACATGGCTTTTGCGGATCAGGCCGAGCGCGATGCCGCCGGGCATGAACAATTCGTAGAACTCGAACCAGCCGCCGATCGCGATCAGGGCGACGATCTTGTAGAAATACCGCGAGGGCGGCAGGCGATCGAGCCGCGCGACGAGCGCGGCGGTCGCGGTTGCGGACATGTGATTCTCTCCCCTTGTTGCAGGGAGCCTCGCACGCGCCTGGGGCGCGACCTAGCAGCGTTGCGCAGGTCTCCCGCGCGTTGCGGACATGCGCAGCCCCGGCGTGGCGGCCGGCAGCGCCCGGCTACATCCCGAGCGCGCGGCGATAGACGTCCAGCAGGGTTTCGATTTCCTCGACCTCGGCCGGTTCCTGTTTGCGGATGCGGATCAGCTGGCGCAGGACTTTCACGTCGAAGCCGGCGGATTTGGCTTCCGAGTAGATGTCCTTGATGTCGTTGCCGAGCGCCTTGCGCTCCTCCTCCAGCCGCTCGATCCGATCGACGATCGAGCGCAGCCGGTCCGCGGCGATCCCGCCCGTTTCCGGTTTCCCGGGCTCGGGTTTTGTGGTGTCCGCCATCCGCCTGCTCCGCCGTGCTGTGGGGGCGGGGGGATAGCGGCGGGGGGCGGCCCGGTCAATGCGCCGGTGGGGGTTTGGGTGGGGGGCAGGACGAACGGACCCGCGCGGCGATCGATCGTGCCATGGCAGCGTCTTGGGGGCCGGCCGCGAGGGACCGTCTGGCAGTCCGGCGACCGGCCCGGGTCCGGGGTGACGAAACCGACAGGCGTTTCCCCGCCGGTCCCGACGGCACCACCACCGTGCGTAAGCGCCAGACCGGGCGGCGAGGTTAGCGAACAGGGCAGGCGGTCGGGGCGTTCACGCGTGCGATTTGGGGGCCTTCGCGAAAGCGTCCTGCTGCGCGGCGCTGGCCTCTTTCTGGTATTTCGCCTGCCATTCCTTGTACGGCATCCCGTACACGATCTCGCGCGCGTCGGCGTCGGGCAGGGTCATGCCCTGTTCGGCGGCGGCTTCGCGGTACCAACGGGACAGGCAGTTGCGGCAGAACCCGGCCAGATTCATCATGTCGATGTTCTGCACGTCGGTGCGTTCGCGCAGATGCTGGACCAGGCGGCGGAACGCGGCGGCTTCGAGTTCGGTGGTGGTGGTGGGGGGCATGGGGACCTCGGGTCAGGAACGCATTGCCAAGATGGGGCGATCGGTCGGGATTGGCCAGCCCCATCGTCGCGGGACGGGGGCAACAAATGTGGACACGAATTAATCCAACAGAGAAGCCAAGACCCACACCCAGGAGTTGCAAAAGGCGGGTCCGAATTTGAGCGGCGGATCTTGGTATTTCTGTGTCTATGTCGACGGGAAGACGAAACAATAATCCTTTTATTAGTTTCCATTGATATCACGATGTCCCGCGAGTAAGTAACAGCCGCGCACACCCGCGCATTGGAGCCCGAGACCATGGACCGAGATCAACTTGATCACATCGCCCACACCTTGTGGGCCGACATCTACGAGACCGAATTCGGCGGCAAGGATCGCGGTGCGTTCCGCATCACCCGCCGCCAGTTGCGCGACGCACTCGGCGGCGAACGCCCCGACGCCGTCACCTTTATGCGCCTCAACGCGCTGGCCTGTGAAGCGGGGCTGATGCTGATCGATCTGGGCAACTGCTACGCCTGCATCGAAATCCGCGCTTTGCGCGCCTTGCGCCGAGTACCCGACCGGACCCTTGGGGAGGCTCTTGCTGCCGATTGCGAGTCACCCGACGAGGACGACGACCAAAGCAGCCAACGGCGCCGCGGGCCGAGGGTGGTGGATGCACTGGCATATATCGACGAGGACGACGAAAACTGATCGCGACATCTGAGAAGATCGGGAACAAGTCAATCCGGTGAGGCGCGATGTTCCGTGCCCTCGCCGGTTTCAACACCCTGCCAAGCCAGGCGTCGCAGATCGGCGAAGCTGCTGAAGACGCGGCGGCGGTC
>JAKAZJ010000548.1 GCA_021826565.1 Pseudomonadota bacterium
GGCGCGCGGCGTATGGCAAACCAGCTTGTTTCTCGGCCGGCTGCAACAGGACCGGCGCTACACCGAACCGCTGCTGCCGGCGGACCCGAACCAGGCGTTCAACGACTCACGCTACCACGGGTATCGTACTGACCTGCAATGGAACAATACCCTGTTCCTGTCGGATCTGTGGGCGCCGTCCTGGCTGTCCGACGCCACCGCCACCTTTGGCTACGAACGGACCGAGGACAGCGCCAAGGTGCGGGTGAATTCGTCCTACGCCGGATTCCCCTATCAGCAGAACGCCGATGCGGGGATGACCGACAACGCGGTCTATGGGGGACTGCAAGGGCGGCTGTGGCAGCGCCTCACCATCACCGCGCAACTGCGCCACGACGCGGTGCTGAACGACCAGGCCACGACCTGGCGGCTGGGCGCGGTGCTGGACGTGCCGATCCTGCGCACCAGGTTCAACGCAGCGTACGGCACGGCGTTTCGCGCGCCATCCCTGTTCGACCGCTACGGCGTGGATTCCTTCGGCTATGTCGGCAACCCCACGCTGCAACCGGAAAGCGCGCGGGGCTGGCAAGCGGGCTTCACCACCACGCTGCCCGGCCTGGGCGAGCGCGATCTGGTGGCGTTCGGCGCCACCTATTTCAACGAGCAGATCGACAACCTGATCGTCGCCGTGTTCACCCCGGTCGATACCGCGGAAAACATCGGCTCGGCGCATATCCAGGGAGTCGAGACCTCGCTGTCGCTGCACCCGGCCACCTGGTTGCGCCTGGACGGATCCTGGACCTACACCCAGCCCGAGGATGCCGATACCGGCGCGCTGCTGTTGCGCCGCCCGCAGAACACCGCGGCGGGCCGGGCCGTGATCGCGCCGCTGCCGCGCCTGACGATCGTGCCGGAGGTGGATTTCACCGGCGCGTTCCAGGACTACCTGAACACCAATTCGGGGTTCAGCACCGGCACGATCGGCACCTCCGGCCAGGGGCTGATCGTCAACCTGACGGTCAGCTACCGCGTCAACCGCAACATCACCGTCTATACCAACGTCACCAACCTGTTCAATTCGCGCTTCGAGCCGGTCAACGGCTACCAGACCCCCGGCGCCCAGGCGATCGCCGGGATCAGACTGCGGCTGTAGCGTCCAATCCCCCGGCGCGGGCGATGAAGGCGGCGACATCCGCCACGCCCGCGCCGGCGCGGACATTGGCGAACACGAACGGCCGATCCCCGCGCATCCGCTTAGTATCGCGGTCCATCACCTCCAGGCTGGCACCGACCATCGGGGCCAGGTCGATCTTGTTGATTACCAGAAGATCGCTGCGCGTGATGCCAGGACCGCCCTTGCGCGGGATCTTGTCCCCGGCCGACACGTCGATCACATAGATCGTCAGGTCCGCCAGTTCGGGGCTGAACGTGGCGGCCAGGTTATCGCCGCCGCTTTCGATCAGGATCAGGTCCAGCCCGGGAAACCGCCGTGTCAGATCGGCCACGCCGGCGAGGTTGATCGATGCATCCTCGCGGATCGCGGTGTGCGGGCAGCCCCCGGTCTCGATCCCCAAGATCCGATCGGCCGACAGAGATCCCGCGCGGGTCAGGAACTCCGCGTCCTCCTTCGTGTAGATATCGTTGGTGATCGCGGCGATGTCATAGCGGTCCCGGAACGCCCGGCACAGCGCGTCCATCAGCGCGGTCTTGCCGGAACCGACCGGGCCGCCGATCCCAACGCGCAACGGACCAGTGGGATGGGTCATGTGCGGAACAACCTGGTGTACTGGGTTTCGTGACGCATGGCGGCCAGATCGGAGCGGAAAGCGGCCCCGCCCAGATCGTCCAGCGCCGCAGAGCGGGTCGCGGTGACGACGGCCCCGATCACGGATTCCAACGCGGCGAGTACGCGCAGGCCGGCGGACTGCCCCAGCGGCACCAGCCGCACCGCGGCCGAGATCAGATTGGTCGCCAGACCCTGTAACGCGGCTGCCGCGGTGGCATCCTCATCCAACCCATGCGCGCCGGCCAGCGCGCCGAGCGCCACCGGATAAGGGCAAGCGGGCGGCAGCGGCGGCGGTGCCCAGGCCGTGGCGGCGGCGGCAAACGCAGCGCCCAGCGCGGTTGTTTCGCTCCGGCGCTCCCGCGCCGGCGCCAGGGCGCAGCCGAGCTCGGCAAGCGCCGTCACATCGCGCCAGCCGCGATGCGCGTGGCGCAGCAGGATTGTGTCCGTGTATCCCGCGCCATGGGTCAGCACGTCTTCCAGCCAAGCGCGCAGCGAGGTTTCGTCCGTGACATCCCCCGCTTCCACCGCCCATTCCAGCCCGTGCGAGCACGCGAACGCCCCGGTGGGGAACGAGGGCGAGGTCCAGGCCAGCAGCCGGAACAGATCAGTCATGGTGATGATGCCCGCCGCCGGCCACGTAGGCACCGGTTTCCGGATCGAACGGCGCCGTCACGTCGCGGACGGTTCCACCCAGGGCCTCCACCATTGCGGCGATCACGTGATCGTGGCGGATCCGCACCGCACCATCCAGCAGCTGCACCGGCAGATGACGATTGCCCAGATGCCAGGCCAGCCGCGCCAGCCCCATCGCATCGGGTGCCGTCAGTTCCAGCAGCGGTTCGGGCCGGGCCTGC
>JAKAZJ010000549.1 GCA_021826565.1 Pseudomonadota bacterium
GCAGCAATTGCTTCCATATCGGTATCCTGGCGATCCTGGCCGGGCATTTCGTCGGCCTGCTGACGCCGCACACGGTCTATACCGGCATCGGCATCACGGTGGAGGAGAAGCAGCTCGCCGCCATGGGGTTCGGCGGCGCGGCCGGCGTGCTGTGCTTCTTCGGCCTCAGCCTGCTGATCTACCGGCGGCTGTCCGATGCGCGCATCCGTGCCACGTCCTCGGCGATGGACATCGCGATCCTGGTGATGCTGTGGGTGCAGCTGTCGATGGGCCTCGGCTCGATCTTCGTCTCCGCCCAGCATCTGGATGGGTCGGAGATGCTGGTCCTGGCCGACTGGGCGCAACGGATCGTGACCTTCCGCCCCGGCGCGGCGGCAGCAATGGCGCATGCCGGCCTGATCTACAAGCTGCATATCCTGCTCGGGCTGACGATCCTGCTGGTGTTTCCGTTCTCCCGCCTGGTGCATATCTGGTCCGCCCCGGTGACCTATGTCGGGCGGCGTTACCAGATTGTGCGCCGTCGCGGCGGCACCAACACCGCGCGGGGGCGGTGATGACCCCCGTCCGCGTCGATGGCGTGGCGATCGACGACCGCGCGATCGCCGTGGAGATGCAGCTGCATCCGGCCGCCAGCTTGGAGGACGCCTGGACCGAAGCCGCCCGCGCGTTGGTGATCCGCCGCTTGCTGCTGACGGAAGCGGAACGTGCCGGCATCGAACCCGATCCGCTGGAAGAAGACGAAGGGCCGGAGGAAGCCACGATCCGCACCCTGCTCGCCGAGCGGATCGCGGTGCCCGCGTCCGACGAGGACACCTGCCGCGCCCATTGGGACACGCACCGTGATCGCTGGCAGAGCCCGGTGGTCTATGAGGCCGCGCATATCCTGTTCGCCGCCGCGCCCGAGGATGCCACCGTCCGCGCGCAGACGAAACAGGCCGCCGCCGAAACCCTGGCGATCCTGGCCGCGCACCCCGATCGCTTCGCGGCCCTCGCGCGCGCCCGTTCAGACTGCCCGTCCGGCGCGCAAGGGGGCCTGCTGGGCCAGCAGCGGCGCGGCGATCTGGTCGCCGAGATCGAAACCTTCGTGATGGCGCTGGAGCCGGGTCAGATCTGCCCGGTGCCGATCGCCACGCGCTATGGCTATCACGTGCTGCGGCTGGACCGGCGCGCGGACGGCACGCCGCTGCCGTACGACGCCGTGGCGGCGGCGGTGCGGCAGGACCTGATGGCGCGTGCGTGGCAGCGCGCGACCGCCGCCTATCTGCGCGCGCTCGCGGGGCGGGTGCGGATCGAAGGGGTGACGCTGTAGCGCCCCGGCGGCTCAGGCGGCTTTTACGAAATCGTAGCGCCCCACGCCCTGCACCAGCAGATAGCGGCTGATCCCCGGCTCCGCATTGGCGGAACGATGCACGACCCCGGGCGGAATCGTGAGCGTGTCGCCGGGCCGCAACCGCCTTGTCCCGGCCGGATCGCGCAGCGCCACCTCGATCGCGCCCTCCAGGCAATAGAAACGATCGGTGACTTCGGAATGGTGGTGCCAAGCCAGGCTGTCGCCGGGTTGCAGCACGTATTCCACCACCCGCACCTCCGGGGTCTGCACGATGATATGGGTCTTCCCGCCGGTGGGCGCGGCGATGTCGGGCGTCTGGTCCATGGGTCGTCCTCCTTGCAGATGTTGCCCATACATTTGTCCGAGCGGCGGTCCCGCTACGCCCGGATCCAAGTTTCCGAAAAGGCAAGCATGGCGGTGCTCATGGCGTGGCCGGCGACCTCGCGCGCCACCGGTTTGCCGGGCAGACGCTGGCCGTTCACCTCGATCGCGGCATCCTGGCACGGGACGAACAGGCTCGGCATGTGGTGCCGGCCGGTGGCCGACTTATCGGGTGGCAGCGCGAAGCAGAAGGGCTGGCCGAGCCCGGTCCAGCGTAGCCGGACGGCGAGCGCCCCGGCGGTGACGGTCTCGCTGTAGTCGCCGCGCGGATCGCCCGCACTCTCCACCCGGTCGAGCCGGCGGTAGTCGAGCGCGGCCAGCCCGGGCAGGCCGCGGAAGGCGCCGAACTGGGAGACGAAGCCCTCGACCAGGAAGCGCGCCAGCGCCTCGTTGTCCGTCAGGCACAGATGGGCCTGCTCCGGCGGTGGGTTCGTCGCCTGCGGGGCACGCAGCAGCACCAGCGCGTGGCCGCGCCCATGCGGCGAGAGCACCACGCGAAAGAAGCTGGCGAGCGCGACGAACGAACCGTCCTCGCGTTCCTTCAGCGAGATGCCCGGGTTTTCGCCCGACCATTCGACGGTGCCGGGAAATTGGATCGTTTCCGCCATGCTATCCTCCCTGAGTGGTGCGATCGGATCGGCGCCGCTGCCGCGCCCGCTGATTCCCCGTTCGGTCTGGCCGGACGGAGCTTGTCAAGCGAGGCGCGGGAGCCTAATAGGTATTCATAATGCTTCTTATAGCACCCCCTGACCGGGCTGTCACCTCCGCCTCTCGCGCCATGCTTCGGGCCGTCTGGCCGGAAAGCCTGTCGCTGCGCGATAGCGCATCGTCTCCGGGCAACCCGCGTTCCGGGGGGGCGCCGGCCGCCCCGGGAGGGGCTGGTGGCGACCG
>JAKAZJ010000550.1 GCA_021826565.1 Pseudomonadota bacterium
TCCGCACCGCCGGCACCGGCGAACCGGTGGCGATGCCGGAAAACGCAACCACGCCATTGGCCGCGCCGCCGGCGAGACGAATGGTTTGCGCGTCCATCGCCGAACTGCCGCCGACGATCGCCGCCTTCACGCCCATCTGGCGGAACTGTTTCAGGAAGCGGGCGTTCTCTTCCTCATGCGCATAGAGAAACACTGCGTCCGCACGGGCAGCCCGCAGCTTCAGAATATCCGGGGCGAAGCTGACCTGACCGACCTCGCTTGGGATATCGGCCACCACCTGCATCCCGGCCGCCTTCGCGTCCTTCACGAACAGATCGTGCCCGCTCTTGCCGAAATCGTCATTCGCCCAGGCCACGGCGACCCGCTTGGCGTGAAGCACATTCTTCAGATAGGCAATGACCGGTGGAACCGTCTGCGCCTGACCCAGCGAAGTGCGGAACAGATACGTGTCGCCGCGCGCGGTCAGGTTGTCGGCTTCGCCGCCCATGATCTCGGTCACGCCAGCCTGCTGGGTCAGTGCCTCATCGACGATCACGGAGCCGGAATAGACCGGGCCCAGGACCGCGAACGGATGCCCGTCCAGCGCCTTCTGGATCACCGCGCGGGAGACCGACGGGTTGGTCTGGGTGTCATAGGCGGTGCCATGCAGCTTGTGGCCGCGAATACCGCCCTTGGCGTTGACGTCGTCGATCGCCATCATCACCGCGTCGCGCCACAGCACGCCGACGGTGGCACCGGATCCCGAAAGCTCAGCAGGAACGGCGATCTCAAGCGTGGATTTGGCGGCGTGCGCGGCGGGCGCGGCAAGCGCGGCCAGCGCCGCGGCGCCGCAGCCGAGTGCCAGGCGGGTGAAAGCGGAACGCATGGACGAATCCTTCCGGTTGGCATGAGGGGCGGGACACACGCCACCCCTCGCTCCGGCCAGGGCAACGGCCCATGGCCATGCCGGCCGGGCCGACCTGGACGCCGCCCCGTTGGTCGGGGCATATCCTGGCGTCGGGCCGGTATGTCAAGGGCGCATTGCCGGCGTCCGGAGCTGTGGTACCCTGCCGCCATGCGCCTGCTCACGCCCCTGCCCCAGGACGACCTCCGCGACGTGCCCGAAGCCGCCCGCGCCGCCGAGGCCGCCGGGTATGACGGGCTGACCACGGCCGAGAACAAGCACGATCCGTTCCTGGCACTGGCGGTGGCCGGGGTGGCGACGGAACGAATTGGCCTCGAAACCTCGGTCGCCATCGCCTTCCCGCGCAGCCCGATGGTGGTGGCGAATGCGGCCTGGGATCTGCAAATCGCCTCGCGCGGACGATTCGTGCTGGGAATCGGACCGCAGATCCGCCCGCATAACGAACGCCGCTTCTCGGTTCCGTGGTCGGCGCCGGCGCCGCGACTGCGCGATTACGTGCACAGCCTGCGCGCGATCTGGACCGCGTGGGAGACCGGCGGGAAACTGGCGCATGAAGGCCCGCATTACCGCTTCACCCTGATGCCGCCCTATTTCGTGCCGCCGTCGCTGCATCTGCCGATGGTACCGATTACCTTGGCCGCGGTGGGGCCACACACGTTGCGACTGGCCGGCGAGGTGGCGGACGGGGTGCGTCTGCACGGGTTCTGCACCCGTGCCTATCTGGACCAGGAGATTCTACCTCGGCTTGACGAAGGGCGCGCCCGGTCCGGGCGGACACGCGCGAGCTTCCAGGTGATCGGCGGCGGCTTCGTCGCCACCGGCGCCGACGACACGGCGGTGGCGCGCGCGGTCGAGGTGGCGCGCGGGCGCATCGCCTTCTACGGCTCCACCCCCGCCTATTGGCCGGTGCTCGACCTGCACAACCTGGGTGAGCTTGGCCGGAAGCTGAACGCGATGACGCGAGCCGGACAATGGGCCGGAATGCCGCGCGAGGTCTCCGACGATGTGGTGGCGCTGTTCACCGCGATCGGACGCCATCAGGACCTGGCGCGCGCCATCGCCGATCGCTTCGGCCCCGAGATCGACGCGCTTGCCCTGCCCGCCGGGCTGCCGCCCGATCTGCTGGGGGAATTGCGGGCGCTGCCCACCCGTTTCACCGGCTACGACCGCCCCTGGCCCGAGGCCACGCCGTGAGCGGCAACTACCCGATCGGCCCCGGCCGCGACAAAAGTCACGAAAGGCGCACATGACGCACAAACTATACCCCGATTTCGCTGCCGCCGTGGCCGACATCCCGAACGGTGCGACGATCGCCTTCGGCGGCTTCGCCATGCCCGGCACCCCGTTCAACCTGATTGCCGCGCTGGTGCAACAAGGCGCCCGCGACCTGACCCTGATCGCCAACACCACCGGCGGCGCGCAGCAACCGCGCATGCCCGATATCGGCATGCTGGTGGAGCGCGGCCAGGTGCGGAAAGTGATCTGCGCCTTCACCGCGGCCACCCGCGCTTCGGACGTGTTGCCGTTCACAAAACATTACGAATCCGGCGCGGTCGAGGCCGAACTGGTCCCCCAGGGCACGCTGGCCGAGCGCCTGCGCGCCGCCGGCGCCGGCATCCCCGCCTTCTACACTCCGACCGCCGTCGGCACCGAGCTCGCCGAGGGCCGCGAAACCCGCGTGATCAACGGCCGCACA
>JAKAZJ010000551.1 GCA_021826565.1 Pseudomonadota bacterium
GGGTTGGGATGACGTTTCTCAGACCGGCGGCCAAGGGCCGGAGCGGCGACGGCAGCGCGCCCCGCGATCGATCGGGATCGGGGGGCGGATCGGGGCGAGCGGCCCGACGCGTGATATGCCGGATGACCTGGCAAACGCGAAAGCGTCGGAAAGTACCCAGAGTGCAGCCGCACGAAATCGAGGGTGCCAGACGGTCTGTAAGCCGGGTTCTGTCCGCCGCCCGCGGTACTACCCTGGGGGACGGGACGACCATTCCTCTGCGACGCGCCTTGCGGCGCGCCTCGTGCGACCAACCCGGGCGGCAGGGCGGGAATGCCCCTCGCGGCCACTTGCGTGCCGCGCGCCGCCCCTATTCGGTCTTGCTCCCGGTGGGGTTTACCCTGCCGCCGCCGTTACCGGCGGCGCGGTGCGCTCTTGCCGCACCGTTTCACCCTTGCCCGCGCGGACGCGGGCGGTTTGTTTTCTGTGGCACTATCCCTGGGGTCGCCCCCGCCGGCCGTTAGCCGGCACCGTCTTCCCGTGGAGCCCGGACTTTCCTCTATCGCTTGCGCGACAGCGGTCGTCCGACCGTCTGGCCCGGTGCACATGCGCTGGCAGAGCGGTGGGGTCAAGGTGGCGGGGGCGAGGTGCAGCGCTACTTGCCGATACAGAAGGCGCTGAAGATCCGGTCCAGCACGTCCTCGACCGCCACCGCCCCGGTGATGCGGCCCAGCGCGCGGACGGCCTGGCGCAGGTCCTCGGCGCGGAGCTCGGGCAGGGGGGCGACACGCTCCAGCGCCGCGAGCGCATCGGTCAGGGCGGCGCGGTGGCGGGTGCGGGTCAGCGGCGCTGGGCCGGCCGCCTGAGTCAGGCGCTCCGCCGCGGCGGCGAGGCGGGCGCGTAGTGCGGCCAGGCCGGCGCCGGTGGCGGCACTGACGCCGAGCGCGCCAGGCGGGACGGCACCGCCAAGATCGGTCTTGGTGGCGATCGCCAGAACCGGAACGCTGCCATGCTCGCGCGCCGGCGCGGGTGAACCGGCTTCGGACAGCGCGAGCACAAGGTCCGCCGCGGCGGCGTGCGCCCGGGCGCGGCGCACGCCCTCGGCCTCGATCGGGTCGGCGGTCTCGCGCAGCCCGGCGGTATCGACCAGCGTGACCGGCACCCCGCCCAGGATCAGGCGGGTTTCCAGCGCGTCGCGGGTGGTGCCGGGCAGGGCCGAAACGATCGCCACGTCGCGCCCGGCCAGCGCATTCACCAACGAGGATTTGCCCACGTTCGGCGGCCCGGTGACCGCGAACACCAGCCCCTCGCGCAGCCGTTCGCCGCGATGCGAATCGGCCAGATGGGCGGCGATGTCGGCGGCCAGCGCGGCGCGTTCGGCGGCGGCCGCGGCGGCCAAAGCCGGCGGCAGGTCTTCGTCGGGGAAATCGATCAGCGCTTCCTCGCCCGCCATCAGCGCCAGCAGCCGCGCGGACCAGGAGCGATACAGATCGCCCAGCGCGCCTTCCAACTGACGCAGCGCCTGGCGGCGTTGCGCCTCGGTTTCTGCTGCAACCAGATCGGCGACCGCTTCGGCCGCCACCAGGTCGAGCTTGCCGTTGAGGAACGCGCGGCGGGTGAACTCGCCCGGTTCCGCCGGCCGCGCCCCGGCGGCGGCGAGCGCGTCGGCCACCGCGGCCACCACCGCGCGCCCGCCATGCAGGTGGAGTTCGGCGGAGTCCTCCCCGGTGTAGCTGGCGGGACCTGGCAGCCACAGGACCAGCGCATGGTCCAACGTTTCGCCGGCGGCGTTGCGCAGCCGGCGCAGGCTGGCGTGGCGCGGCGGGGGCGGCTTGCCCGCGACGGCGCGCAGCACCACGCCGGTTTCCGCCCCCGACAGCCGCAGCACCGCGATCGCCGCCGCGCCGGCGCCCGAGGCCGGGGCGAAGATCGTCTCGGTATCGGTCACCCCAGATAGGCCCCGCCATTCACATGCACGGTCTGCCCGGTCACGAAACGCGCCAGGGGCGAGCACAGATAGGCCACCATCCCGGCCACTTCCTCGGGCCGCCCGCGCCGGCCGAGCAGCGTGCCGGGCAGGCTCGCCTTGCCGGAATTGCCGCCGGCGGCGGCGCCGCGGACCGTGTCGATATCGCCCGGGACCACCGTGTTCACGGTGATTCCCTGGGGCGCCAGTTCCTTGGCCAGCGCGCGCGTCAGCCCGATCATCCCCGCCTTGGCCGCGACCGCGTGGACCCGCCCGGTGGTGCCGGCATGGGCCGAAATGCCGCCGAGGTTGACGATGCTGCCGCCGCCGGATGCGGCGATCGGGACGGCAGCGGCCTGGGCGCAGTAGAATGCGCCGTCCAGGGTGGTGCCCAGGATCTCACGCCATTCCGCCGGCGTGATCTCGGCCAGCGGCGTCTGGCGGCGGCGCGAGGCGTTGTTGACCAGCACGTCCAGCCGCCCGAACCGGGCGACGGTGGCGGCGATCAGACCGCGCGCCTGGTCGGGGTCGGAGATGTCGGCCAGATGCACGTCGGCCTGGCCACCGGCCGCCACGATCAGCCGCGCCGTCTCGGCGCAGTCTTCCGCCGAACTGCGGGCGTGAACCATCACGGCGAAGCCG
>JAKAZJ010000552.1 GCA_021826565.1 Pseudomonadota bacterium
GCCGCTCACCTGGCCCGCGTAGTAGCCGCGCGTGTATTCGAACCCGCCGAGATAGAACTCCTCGGCCGGGGGAACGATATCGGGCGACCACTGCCCGGTCACCAGCCCCATCAGCGCGACCGAGGCATCGTGCCAAGGTTCGAACAAGGTCTGCGTGCGGCTCAGGCGGACATCGACCTTGACGAAATCCGTCCGCTCCCCGATCCGCGGCGCGTCCGACGCGCCGTCCCGCGCGGCGCCCAGGATCGGCAGCCCGTGGGAGACACTGAACGTCGCGGTGTTCAACGCGCCGCGGCTGGGGCCGGCGAGCAGATCGGTGCGCGCGTATTCAAGACCGGCCCGCAGGACCCGCAGCGCATCGTAGTTGGCCCGGGTGCGCACGCCGCCGGTGTCCAGGCTGGTCTCCGAATCGATCGCATCAAACGAGCTGTACAGCTCCAGGCTTTGCTGCCGCGAGCGGAGCAGCGGGTAGCTCAGCCGCGCGCCATAGACCTCGGTGACGCCCAGATAGCCCTCCTCCGCCAGCGTCCCGCTTGGGTTGGTATGCCCCGCGCCGCCATAAAGTTTCAGTCGCAGCCCGGACCCGCCCAGGAACACCTGTTCCGAAATCTGTCCGAAATTCTCCGAGTTCGGCCAAGTGTGATACAGCGCGATCTCGGTCTGATCGCCGAACTCGGTGAAGCTGTTCAGATTGAACACGGCCAGGGATTCGTACGGGCCGGTATAGTTCGAGGAATAATTATCGGTGGTGATCAGGCCGCTTATCACCTGCCGGTGCACCTCGGCGATCAGGTTGAGCGCTCCCGGCGTGCCGGTGGACGGCTGCAGCACTGCATGCAGGGACACGCCCGGCACGCTCTCGGCCAACAGCAGCGCGCGCTCCAACGCGGCATCGGTCAGCGGACGCACCGCGGTCAGCCGGTCCAGGAAGCGCAGCACCTGCGTGCCCGCCGGGCCGATATCTCCCGACAGCTTCACGCTCGCGATCCGGCCCTCGGTCACCAGGAAGCGCAGCGTCCCATGCGTGTCGAGGCTGGCCGAGACCGAGGTCAGAACGTACCCGTCGCCCTGATACAGCCGCAGGATTGCTTCGCGCGCCGCCTCGATCCGCGGCAGCGGCACCGCGGGACCCACCAGCCCGGTGGTTAGCGCCGCCATCCGCGCCGGACGATAGGCGGTAACGCCCTCGATCGCGATACGCCGCACCGGGACCGGGCGGTTCGGCATCGCGGTGGTCACCGCCAGCGGCGCCGCCGGCGCGGCTGGCTGTACACCGGGCGGTGGCGGCGGCAGCGCACGTGGCAGCGGCGAGCCTTGCGGCAACAGCGGTGAACCGGCCGGCAGCGCCGCTGCGGCCGGCCAGGCCGCGCCGCCGACAAGGGCCCATATGATCGCCCCCGCGCGCAAAAATCCCTTGACGTTGCGGCCCATGCGCCCTGTTCCCCGATCGGCAGCGATCACCCCGCGCGACTACGCGCGCTCCGGCGAGCTATTGTCAATAAACCCGAAATCAAAAGCGACGGACGTTCCGGCGACTCTGTCGTAAGCACAACCCACGCGTGTATTCTACCCGCCGGGCGCGCCCTGCGTGTTGACATACAACGCATACAACCCGTGGCTGGCCGCCATGAACAGCCGGTTGCGCCAGCGCCCGCCGAAACACAGATTGGCGCAGCGTTCCGGCAAACCGATATGCCCGATCGCCTCGCCCTGCGGGTTGAACACCCGCACCCCGTCCAGCGCCGGGTCGCCCATCCCCCAGCCGCACCACAGATTGCCGTCCACATCCACCCGGAATCCATCCGGCGTGCCGGGTCCCGCCTCGATCGCGATCCGGTTGCCAGACACCGTTGCGCCCGCCACGTCGAAGGCGCGGATCGCGCGCGGCGCCTCGCGTGAGGCCACCACGTACAGCATCCGCTCGTCGGGCGAGAACGCCAGCCCGTTTGGTCCTTCGATCGCGTCGGTGACCTTGCTCACCACCGCGGTCTGCCCGTCGATCCGGTACACCGCCGGCGCCAGCTGCGGCGGATTTCGTTCGCCTTCATAATAGCCAAGGATACCGAACACGGGGTCGGTGAACCAGATCGAGCCGTCGGATTTCACCACCACGTCATTGGGTGAATTGAGCGGCTTGCCGTCATAGCTGTCGGCCAACACGGTGATCGCCCCGTCATGCTCGGTGCGGGTGACGCGCCGGCCGCGATGCTCGCAAGTTACCAGACGGCCCTGCCGGTCGCGCGTGTTGCCGTTCGCATTCATCGAGGTCTTGCGGTACACGCCGACCGCGCCGCTGTCTTCGTCCCAGCGCAGGATGCGGTCGTTCGGAATGTCGGACCACAGCACGCAGCGCGCGTCGCCGAAATAGACCGGCCCCTCCGACCAGCGGCATCCGGTGTATAGCCGCTCCACCGAGGCCAGCGGCAGCCGGTATTTGTTGAAATCGGGGTGCAGTACCTGCACCAAAGGGTCCGGGTAGCGCGTTGCCGGTTCCCACATCGGATCGTCCTCCCTGGCGTGATCGGACGATGCTATCCGCCGCGTCCCCGGTTGGCGAGGGGGGCGCGCGCCGCTCGCGCCGCCTGGC
>JAKAZJ010000011.1 GCA_021826565.1 Pseudomonadota bacterium
CAAAAGCGCCGATCGCCGCGCGGTTGTGCAGTTCGATTTGCCGCCGCCGCCGGCCGCGATACAGCCGCACCACGTCGGCGAGATAGAGCCCGAGCGCCAGCACGATGGCGAGCCGTCCCGCCTGCTCCAAGGTCGCGATCCAGGCGGCAGGCCAGACGGTCGCGGCCAGGCCGGCCGCGAACGCGGCCAGGAAGCCACCCACCCCGACCCCCAGCACGGAAGCGCCGAGCGCACCCCGCTCGTGCGGGGCCAGCATGAACATCGGCAGCAATTCGTAGGAGACGCCGATCGCGGTCAGGGTGAACCAGCCGCCGAACCCGGCCAGAGCGTGATAGCCCACGCCGTCCGCCAACAGCGGCGTCAGCGCGGGATCAGTGGCCGACACCGTCAGAGCCAGCGCGAAGCTGAAGCCCAGCAGGATCGTGAACAGCAGGAATCCGAGGCCGGCGAGAACGAATCGGGCGCTAAGCGGCACCGGCCGCTTCGCCGCCAGCGGTACTAACAGGGTGGTGCTGCCCACCAGCAGCGCGGCGATCACCAGCACTCCCCCGATCGGCAGCAGCAGCCCCACCCAAGTACTGCGGCCGAGGGAACAGAACCCGCCGACCATCAGGGCTAAGCCGCATTCGACCCCGATCAGCGTCACCAGCGGCAAAGCCTGGCTCGGCAGCTTGCGACTGGTAATCACCGGAACGAACTGGAACAGCGCGCCGAACATCAGCAGGGTGAGCCAGCCGATCGTCAGCAGATGCACCATCGCTAGGCTGACCGGGGCCGTCGCCGATGCGACGGGCCAGCCGAGGCCCGCGACCGCCAGCAACAGGCCGAGGCCGAGGTTGACCAAAGCGCAGGCGAATATCGCCGGCGTCCAGCGCGAGAGGCGATCGCTGGTGGCGTGCATGCGGCCTTTCTCCTGCCCTTCGCCAGACGCTGGCGGCCTTCACCCCCGGATTCGCTCCGAGCAGAGCTCAGCGGGCAGGCCTTACCTCGGTGGTCGCGGGCGTCCGAATAGGTATAAGCAATACCTATTTAGGCTCCGCCTGCCCGGTTGGCAAGTGCCTTACGATGCCGTTCCCCGGTCTCAAGGCAGAAGCCCGTCCAGCCACTCGGCGATACAACGCCGCCCCGCCTTGCCGGCCGCCGCGCCGATACGTTGCGCATCACCGCGAAGCCCGGTCACGGAAAGCCCCGGCACGTTGGCAATCTCCGCGGCGTGTCCGACCAGCCATCGCTCAAAACCCTGTCCGTTCGCCTCGGGGTGGAACTGGAACCCGAGGGCCGTCCGACCGAGGGCAAAGGCCTGGTTGGCACACCGAGCGGTGGACGCGAGGCATTCTGTGCCCGGCGGCAGGTCGAAGGCATCACCGTGCCAGTGCAGCATCTGGACACCCTCCAGGTGACGCAGAGGCCCAATCCGGCCGGCGTCCGTCAACTCAACCGGCGCCCAACCGATCTCCTTCGCAGAACCCGGCGCAACGCGCGCACCGAGTGCATGAGCCATGAGCTGGGCACCCAGGCAGATGCCGAGCGTCGGTGCGCCCGCCGCAAGTCGGCACCGCAGCAGGCCGAGTTCCTCGTCAAGGAACGGGTAGAGGTGGCCCTCATAGACGCCAACAGGGCCTCCCAGGACCACCAGCAAGTCGGCTGCCGCGATGTCTCGTAGCCGCAGTTCGTCGAGGCCCGGGTCGAGATAGCGAACTTGGTAGCCCGCCGCCGCGATCGGGGCGGCAAAGCTGCCAAGGTCTTCGAAATGGACGTGGCGGATGGCGAGGGCGGTTCTCAACGCGGGCTCTCCCGGGTTTTCAGTGGCGGGCCGCGGTCATTCCAGCGTACAGGGCCTTGGGATTCGGCCATGAAGTTTCCAGGCTGCCTTGGCGGCGTTTCAGGCGCCGGAGCCGGCGTATTGTAGCGTGCCGTCCGCCTGCCGGGCGGCGGCCGGGTTCAGATTGGCGCGCTCGATTTTCCCTGGCCCCATGATGTGGAACACCGGATGGCCGTCGGCGAGCAGATAATCGGTGATGATGCGACGATGACAGCGCCACCAAACCGCCTCGGCACACATGACGGCGCACACATGGTCGCGTCCGATATCATGCAGCTCCGCCATGCCCGCCCCGAAATCGGGCGTGGCCGCGTAGTCGGCGTAATTCCTAAAGCTGGCGTTCTGCCAAAAACCGTTTCCCGACACAGCCTGTTCCTTTAGCCGGCCGCGCAGGCCACCAAGCCGTGCGACATGGCGATAGCCGATCTGGTCACCGGCCAGGGTATCGGGAAACGTCTCGGCGTTGAACTGCGGGTTCGTCCGCGAACGGGGGATGGAGCGGACATCGACGATGAAATCGACCCCGACCTCCCGGAGCAGACGAACGAGCTCGGTCACGGACCGGGTGGAGTGGCCTATGGTGTAGAATATCGAGTCCTTATCCATATTGTCGTACCATGTTTCACCCACGCTCGACTTTCGAGGTTCCTGCGAATGCGCGGGACACCTGCGCGCCAGACTGCTCGGAGCGCGACGTCACGGAAGCCTGCGGAGTCCCGGCCTGCCCTACCATGGCGATGGAAGCTGCAAACGAATGGGATCCTTGCGGCCTGCGATCGGCCATGGGTTTCCTGTCGCGGTTGGCTATGGCCCGGCTCAATAATGCACGCCGGTCTGCGAGGATCTGGGATGCAGGCTGGCGCGCGCCGCCGGACGCTCCGTCGTTGCCTGAAACCAACGCTCCAGATGACGCAAGCCCGTCGGCATCGGCAAGCCGATGCTGGCCGCGAAATCCAGCGCCACAAACAGTCCGATATCGGCGACGGTGAGCTGTTCCGGGACCACCGCGGTCGCGCCCGCTAACAGGGCGTCGAGCCACGCCATCCCGTCCAGCATCAACGTCTTGAACCCGTTCGCACATTCCGCCAACACGACCATCCGGGTCCGGTACATCTCCACCGCCGGGCCGTAGTGGAACGCCGCATAGAGCGGCTCGGTGATTCGCCGCTCGATCCGGCGCTGCCACATCCGCGTGAGGGCGCGTTCCTCCGCCGTACAGCCGATCAGCGGCGGATCGGGGAATTGTTCCTCCAGATACTGAAAGACCGCCCCCGATTCCGCCAGCCTCGTGCCATCGTCCAGGACGAGCACCGGCACCTGGCCGCCCGGGTTGCGGACAAGAAATCGGGGCGGCGGTTCTCGCCCCCATCCACGTCCACATCGCGCGACGGCACCGTGATGTGCTTTTCCAGCAGCGCCATGCGCACCGCCCGCGGGTTTGGCCGCGCGGCGTCATAGAGCAGCATATCAGGCTTTCGCTGATTTGCAGGTCTTGATCCCCAACAGCGTGTACGCCGGGCACCGGCCAAGCAGCCCGGTGGCCAGCGGCGCCACCCCGACCCAGCCCCATATCCCGACCGTGTGAGTTGCGGCCAGGACTACCAGCACCAGACCGACAACGATACGAAGAATCCGATCCACGCTACCGACGTTATTCGCCATGATCAGTCTCCAGGTCTGCCTCGGGCCCGTCGCTTCATGCACGGGAGCGACCAGACCGAGGCGTGCACGGTGCCGGCTCACGGGACCGGCCTGTCCGCGATCGCTCGCGCGGCGCCACATACCGGGCCGATCCGGACGCCACGATCCATCGTGCAAGACATATCCGGCCAAGGTCGCTATAAGAGGCATAACAAGTACCTATTTAGGCACCGACACTTCGGGAACAAGCCCCGCTCGACACGGCCGGAGGCGTACCGGCCCAACCGCCAGGAGGCGATGCAGATGAGCGATCCACGCATTCTCCCACCCGACCTGCCGGTGCCGCCCGATGACGGCGCCTGCCGTCATCTGCCCGGACTGCGGATCCCCACCCTGGCGCTCCCCGCAACCACTGGAGGGATGGTCGATCCCGGCCGCCCCAGTTCGGCCTGGACAGTGCTCTACTGCTTCCCGCGCGCCAGCGAGGCCCACGCACCGCCACCGCCGGGGTGGGACCGGATTCCCGGCGCACGCGGTTGCACCGCACAAGCCTGCGACTTCCGCGATCACCATCAACACCTGGTCGCTCTCGGCGCTGTCGTCTTCGGGATCAGCACCCAGCCGCCGGCGACGCAGAAGGAAGTGGCCACACGGCTCAAGCTACCCTTTGCCCTGCTCAGCGACGTGGGCTTCGGCCTGACCGCGGCGCTGCGTTTGCCGACGTTCACCGCCGGCGGCCTGCGTCTGCTCCGCCGCCTGACCCTCGTGGTGCGCGCGGGCGTGATCGAGACGGTGTTCTACCCGGTATTCCCGCCGGACCGGAGCGCGGCGCCGGTGATCGACTGGCTAACCCGTAAGCGCACGGGGTGATCCGCGTAGGTTGCCGGCCGCAGGCCAGAAATCGGCATTATGGATATTGCTTTAGGTCACCGACAACCCCATAATAGGTACTGAGATTGCTGGTTCAGGAAACGTCGTCATGGGAAGCCTGCTTCTTCGTACCTTCTTTCTCCCCGGAAACGCGGCCTGCTCGGCCCTCGGGATCACCGAGGAGGAAGACCGGATGATGGTTCGCACCCTGGTGAACATCCTGGTCTGGAACCTCGTCGTGATCGTCGGCGCCGTCCTGCTGTTCGGCTGACCGATGCGCCTGACAACCTACACGGACTATACGCTGCGCGTGCTGATGTATTTGGCTTTGCACCCGGGACGGATCGTGACCGTGGGCCAGATCGCGGCCGCCTACGATGTCTCCGCGGCCCATCTGAACAAGGTCGTGCGGCACTTGGCGCTCTCGGGTGAAATTGAAACCCTGCGCGGGCGCCATGGCGGCATCCGCCTGGCCAAGCCGCCGGCGGCGATCAATCTTGCCGCCGTGGTGCGGGGCGCCGAGCCGGACATGAACCTGGCCCCCTGCTTCGCAGGTGCCGATGCCTGTGTGCTCGGCCGGTGCTGTCTGCTGCAAGGGGCGCTACGGCGGGCGGAGCAGGCCTTCATGGCGGAGCTGGGGCGTTCTACGCTCGCCGAACTGATCGGTCCCGGTGGGCCGACGACCGGCGTATTCCCAATGCGCGCACGCGAGCATACACGGCGACTTCGCCACCCGCGCGCCGTATCCCGCCGGAGCCCCGGCATCGTCGACCAGAAGACGGCCAGCGCGGTGCCGGCCCCAATCCGATGACAACATCAAGGGAGGACAACATGGCGGACCCGATTCTATTTCCCGGCACCGTCGAATGGTCGGGAGAGAATCCCGGCATCTCGCTGAAGGAACGCGAGGACGGACCATTCGTCGCGCTTGCCAGCTTCTTTCGCGTGGTCCTCTCGCCGCACGGGCGCGGCCATGCGCTGGTGCTGCTGCGCGCGCCGCAGGCGGCGAACCCGCCACCGGAGCAGGCCCATCTGTGCTTAACCGACAACGAGGCGCTGGCGCGCTTCCTGGTTGAGGGCTTCGTTTCCCACTTCGGCGCCTTCCGCGGCCTGGCCGGGCTGGCCGCGCTCGAGTACCGCCGGCTCGACCGTGTGGAGACCGCGGGCGATCCGCGCAGCGACTACAGCGAGACCGTCACCGCTGGGCCGCTCACCGTTCGGCTGCGCTGGACCGGGCTCGGCCAGCCGTTCTGTTTCGTACTGCCGCCGGACAAGTCGGCCACCGGCCGACATCACATGCCGAGCCTGTTCGTCCCCTGCCAGGGCGCGGCGATTGAGGTGAACGGCCAACGTCTGGCGGGCAAGCCGGTGCCGCGCGAGGTGGCCGGCCACGCCATAAGCACCGCCATGCTTGCCTTCTCGGAAACCTGGATCAAGGCGTAACGAGCCGGGAGCAGCGAGGGTTATCCGATGCGCGGACCGTCACGAGGACCAGGCTCAGGGTCATCCCGAAGACGGCGCATCGCCCAGCATCTCCATCAGCATCGTGTTGACCTCGTCCGCCGTTTCGTAGGGCGTCCAGTGGCCCGCGCCAGGAATGATCCGAACGTCGCTGCCGGGCTGGACGCGGTGCAGCAGCGCCACGCGCTCCGCCACGTACGGCGAGGCAAAGGCGTCGCGCTCGCCCCAGATGCCGGAGAGCCGCGCCCCTACCCGCGGCAGTGCCTCGCGCAGCGACGCCGAGGCGGGAAAGCCGCCGGCTCGTACCCGCGCGCGACGGACATTCTCGCGCTGGACATGCACGGCGAGGTCATCCACGCCGCCGGGATCACCGAACATCAAGCTGGCGAGGTTGCGCCGGTGGACGGCAAGGACCTCCGCCGGCGCCATATCCGGGCGCGGCCGCCGCAACTTCGGATCCGGCGGTCGCGGCAGACCCAGCCCGCCGGCACCCAGCAGCACGAGCCGCTCCACGCACGCACCCTCGTTGGCGGCCAAGTGTCCGGCGACGATGCCGCCGAAGGAGAACCCGGCCAACCGATAGGTGCGGTGCGCGCCCGGCAGGGCGCCGAGACCATCCGCCAGCGCGCCGGCCAGCCGTTCCGGCGTGATCGGTCCAGGCAGCGCGTCGGACTCGCCGTAGCCGGGAAGATCGGGAACGATCACGCGAAACCGTTGTGCGAGCGGCAGTACGTTGCGGACCCAATGGGTCCAGGAACCGGCGTCGCCGTGCACCAGCACGATTGGCGGACCCGCTCCCCAGACCCGCCAGACGATTCGCGTGGGAGCGATCATGGTGGTGTGACGCTGCGCGGTGCGTTCGATAACGGCAATCTGCGCTTCGGCGGCGATCGGGGTCATGCAACGTCCTTGCGTAAATGAGCCGGCGTGCGCGCAGCGCGGTTGGCCACCAGCATAGAGATCGAACGGCTCGGGGGACAGCGAAGGAGGGCCTGATAATGGGAAGCAGCCGGAACGATCGGTACGACGTGGTCGTCGTCGGCGCCGGTAACGCGGCGCTATCGGCTGCGCTGGCGGCGCGCGAGCACGGCGCCCGCGTGCTTGTACTAGAGAAGGCGAACGAAGCCGAGCGGGGCGGCAATTCCGTGTTCACCGCCGGCGGCTTCCGTTTCGTGCATGATGGACTAGCGGATCTCCGCGCCGACGTGCTCGTTGATTTGTCGGAGGCGGAGGCGCGGCAGATCGACATCCCGTCGTTTTCCGCGGACGCCTACATGCAGGACCTGCTACGAGTCACCGAAGGTCTGGCGCAACCCGAACTGGCCGACTTGCTGATTGGACGGTCGCGCGAGACCATGGTGTGGATGCGCGGCAAGGGCGTGCGGTTCATCCCGATGCTGGGCCGGCAGTCCTTCGCGGTGAACGGCGTGCACCGGTTCTACGGCGGGCTCGCGGTGGAGGCCGTGGGCGGCGGCTGGGGCCTGGTGGATTTCCTGGTTAAGGCCGCGGAACGCGCTGGAATTATCATCCGCTATGGGACCGGGCTGCGCCGGCTGTTGCAGGACCGTGCTGGCGCGGTCACCGGCGTCACAGTATTCGGGCCCGAGGGCTATGACGATATCCCGGCGGCGTCCGTCGTCCTCGCCTGCGGGGGATTCGAGGCAAACCCCGAGATGCGGGCCCGCTACCTCGGCCCGGGCTGGGAGCTCTGCCGCGTGCGCGGCACCCGCCACAACACCGGCGAGGGGATCCGGGCCGCGCTCGGGATTGGCGCGCAGGCATTCGGCGGCTGGTCCAGTTGCCACGCTGTGCAGTGGGACATCAGCGCCCCACCATTCGGTGACCGGGTCGTGCTCGACAATTTTCAGAAACACTCGTACCCGCTCGGCATCCTTGTGAACCTCGCTGGCGAACGCTTCCTCGATGAGGGGGCTGACTATCGCAACTACACATACGCAAAATACGGACGCGCGGTGATGCAGCAACCGCAGCGAACGGCGGTCCAGATTTTCGACCGCAAGACGATCGGCCTGCTGCGCGACGAGTATCGGATCCGCCAGGTGACCAGGGCCGAAGCGAGCACGATCGAGGAATTAGCGCGCCAGCTTGACATCGACCCGAACGGATTGAGCCGCACCGTGGGCCGGTTCAACGCCGCCTGCCGCCCCGGCGCCTTCGATCCATCGGCGCTGGACGGGATACGCACCGAGGGGATCGTGCCACCGAAGTCGAACTGGGCGCTACCGATCGACACGCCGCCCTTCACCGGGTTCGTCGTCACCTGCGGCATTACCTTCACTTTCGGCGGGCTGCGGATTGACGAAACCGGCGCCGTACTGGACGAGGCCGATCGGGCGATTCCGGGGCTCTATGCCGCGGGCGAGCTGGTTGGCGGCTTGTTTTACCAGAACTACCTCGGCGGCGCCGGGCTGATGGCCGGTTCGGTCTTCGGCCGCATCGCCGACGCCGGCGCCGGGCGTCACACCCGGACGGGGTGAGCGGGATGGCCCGCGCGCTCCAGGGACTTTCCAACAACAGCCAGAAGGAGGACGGACAATGAACCAGACTCGTCAGGAACCCGCGGCGGTGGTCGAAAAGATCCGGATCGTGCTGCAGACCCCGGAGATTCGAGTGGTGGAGTACGTGCTGCAGCCCGGAGATCGCCACCCCTGGCATCATCATTCCGAGGTTACCGACCGGTTCTATTGCCTCGAAGGCCAGATAGAGGTCGAACTCCGTGATCCGCCGCGGACCGAGCGGCTGCGTCCGGGTCAGACCCTGACGATACCACCGCAGGTTGTGCACCGGGCCGGGAACGCCGCCGACGGCGTCGGCCGCTATCTGCTGGTGCAGGGCATCGGCCGTTACGATTTCGTCAAGGCGGCCTGACGCGCCGGCGCGGACAGTCCGGCGGGGCACCGGCCCGGTTCGGCATGCAGCCGATCCCGTGCCGGCGCCCCGCTGCCACCGCGGCGCAACATCACGATCTCGCTCAGGACCGACAAGGCAATCTCCTCCGGGGTGCGCGGGCCAAGGTCGAGCCCGGCGGGGGCGTGCACCCGAGCCATGTCATCTTCGCCAAATCCTTCCGCGCGCAGATAATCGAGCACCAGCCGAGAACGCTTCCGGCTGGCAATCAACGCCACGTAGCGCACGGCCGAGCGCAGGGCACGCTGCATGGACTGATGGTCGCCTTTATGCTGGGTGGCGATCACCACATAATCATCGGCTGCCGGCTGCAGATCGCCATAGTCCATGTCCTCCGTCACCAACCGGGAGGCGCTGGGGTAATGCGCGCGATCGATCATCTGGTCGTCCACGACGACCTCAAACTCCATCATCGCACCGATCGCGCACAGGCACTCGGCGACTCGCCCGTGGCCGAGAATCCAGAGAGTCGGCCGCGGCAGGACCGGCTCGACATAGACCCGCATGCTGCCGCCACACGGCATCCCGGTCCCCAGCACTTCATCGTTCATGTCGAGCGCGATCACCTGCCCCTCGCCGCTGCGTAGACAGTCGAGCGCCGTCGAGCACACCGTCGATTCAGCGCAGCCGCCGCCCACCCACCCGGCGAGCATCCGGCCATCCCCACCGATCAGCGCCTTAGCGCCGGTTTTCGCCGAAACCGAGCCTTCGATTTCAATCACCGTCGCCAGCGCAAAAGGCGCGTTCCGCGCGCACAGATCGACCATCCTATCGAGAATCTCATTCACGACTCTCTCCCGTTTCCCCGTTATCTCGGTGGGGGCTCGTGGCTCATGTCCGGTAACGGGCATAGGCGCCAGTCTCCGCGCGGGCCCTGGAGTCCGTCACGACGTTCAGCACCGCCGTTCGGCCCTCGCCGATTGCGTGTCGTGCGCGTTCCAATGCCGGATGGATGTCCTCGGGACGCTCCACGAGTTCGCCATAGCATCCGAGGGCCTGGGCCAGGCGATCGTAGCGCGTCTGCCCGAGGTCGCGACCGGCGCGGTGCGCGTCTCCTGCGGCGGTCCAGCCGCCGTTCAGGCTGATGACGACCAGGACTGGAAGGCGATGACGGATCGAGGTATCGAGCTCCATCGCGTTCAGGCCGAACGATCCGTCGCCGTGCAGCACGATCACCTCCACCTCCGGCTTCGCGGCCTTGGCCCCGATCGCAAACGGCAGGCCGACGCCCATGGTGCCGAACGGGCCCGAATTCAGCCGATGCCCCGCAACGAAGCTTGGAAGCGACTGGCGCGCATAGTGCAGGATCTCCTGGCCGTCCGCGATCAGGATCGTGTCGCGGCGCATGAACGCCCCAATCTCGCGGCACAGCCGCAGGGGATGGATCGGGACCTGAGCTGACCCCAGCCACGCCGTCCGTGTCCCGCGACGCTCGGCCTCCACGGCGGCGAGTCGGTCGCGCCAAGCGGCGTAGCGATCCGGATTGATTTGACCCGGCGTCGCCTCCAGGAGCTGCTCGAGAACGGCCTTGGCATCGCCGACGATGCCGAGAGCGGCCCTCTCGTCGCACGCGATCTCCTGCGGGTCGATGTCGATCCGGATGAACGTTGCCGCAGCGGCGAAGCGCGGCGGCCGACCGAAGCCGACAACGTAGTTCAACCGGGTGCCGACCACGAGCACGAGGTCCGCCTCATGGAACGCAAACGAGCGTGCGCCGGGAAACATCGCCGGCTCATCTTCCGGCACCACGCCGCGTGCCTGCGGGGTCGTGTAGCAGGGCACTCCGGTCGCGGCGACGAACCGGCGGAGCTCCGGCGCGGCACGCGACCACAGGACACCACTGCCCACCAGAACGATCGGGCGGGTCGCACGCTGCAGCAGCTCTACCAGGCGTGCCACCGCTTCCGCCGCCGCGACCGGTCCGGCCGCGGCGGCAGCCGCCAGCCGAGGAGGGCGAGTGACTGCCGCGTCCTCCACGGTCTGGTAGAGCACGTCGCCGGGCAGATCGAGATAGACCGGGCCGAGCTTGCCTGACAGCGCCGCGGCAAAGGCACGATGGATATACTCGGGAATCCGCTGCGCCTCATGGACGCGCGCCGCCCATTTGGTCACCGGGCGCATGATGGCCAACTGGTCAATATCTTGGAACGCGCCGGTGTCCCACTCGCCGATCGGGCTGGCACCGCCCAGGGCGACCACCGGAGCGCCGTCGATCAGGGCGTTGGCCAGACCGGCGGCCAGGTTCACGATACCCGGACCCGCCGCGGCCAGACAAACGCCGGGGCGGGCCAGCACGCGCGCGGATGCGTGGGCCATCATGGCCGCGGCCTGCTCGTGGCGGACATCGATCATCCGGATCCCGGCCGCCGCGCAGGCCGCGCTCGCCGCAAGAATCGGCGCACCCATCAGGAAGAACAGCCTCTCGGTGCCCTGCCGCACGAGGGCTTCCGCAAGGAGGTCATTGCCGGTGATCATCATGTTTAGAGATCTCCCGCTCCCACCGCGGAGCTACCACTGCGTACGGCATCTGCGACCCGTATCTCCGCCGTCCCGAGCCCATCCGCCGCAAGCTGCACCGACATGCCAGGCGCGATCCGGAGTTCAGCGGTTTGTAGGGCAATCACGATCAGTTGTCCGACCTGCAGGCCGCCACCCCAGCGGGCGCCGTCGTTCGCGAGCCATTGCACTTTCTCGCCCACACTCGTGATGCCGGCGGAGCGCCGGACGACGGCACGTTTTCGGCCTGCGGTTGTAGTTATCACAAGACCAATCGCGGTCGTGTTGCGCCAATCACGGACACTTCGGCCATGGACGAGGGCGGCGTGTCCGCAACTCTCGGCGATCGCTGTCAACTGGTCGGCGTCGGCCGTCCGCTCCAGGTGTGGTCCGAGGATCTCGGCGCCGAGGGACGCGGCCTCGATCGCGTCGATCGCCTGCTGGCGCGTGAACGGCGCATCGTAATCGGCCAGCCCGTGCCCCACGCGGAAGCACAGCACGGGTTGGGCACGGACCAGGCGGCGTCCTCCCGCCGCCAGGCGGATCGAGCCGGGATGGATCGAGGCAAGCGGTACCGGTGCGCAGAGCAGCGGCGCGGCCGGCTCCGCGACACAGACCCGCCAGCCGCCGATTGCGCCGACTTTGCGGCTGACCGCTTCCTGGATTGCATAAACATGGGCCAGATTTCCGGGGTGCAGCGTCTCCGGGAGAGTGGGAAGCGAGCGCCCCGCGCTGCGCCGGGCGGCAAGAATCCGCTCGGCTGCCGATCCGGCCATCCGACTGGTTGTCATGGCCATCGCTACCTTCTCCATTCCTCACAATCTGGCAGCGGCGAAATTGGTGTGACCCACGAAAGCTGCCGCGGCCACACCGCCCGAAGACGGCCTCGGGACCAGAAGGCAATCCCAGCTTTAGACCGCCTTCCGCCAATCCAGTCCTTGCGCCAGCGCAAGTTGCGCCCGGGCGCAATCAGAAAAGCGCGCGACGCGCGATGGTCTGCTTGATCAGGGCGATCGCCTTGGCCGGATTCAAGCTTTTCGGGCACGTCTCCGTGCAGTTCATAATCGTATGACAGCGATAAAGACGAAATACGTCATGCAGGAAATCCAGCCGTTCTCCCGTGGCTTCGTCGCGGCTGTCGACGATCCATCGGTAGGCCTGCAGCAGGACCGCCGGGCCGAGATAGCGATCGCCGTTCCACCACCAACTCGGGCAACCGCTGGTGCAGCAGAAGCAGAGAATGCACTCCCAGTAGCCGTCGATGCGCGCCCGCTCCTCGATGGACTGCGGCCGCTCGCCATCTGGCGGCGCCGGGGTGTCGCTTTGCAGCCAAGGCTCGATGGCGCGGTGCTGGGCGTAGAGATGCGTGAGGTCCACCACCAGGTCCTTGATTACCGGCTGGTGGTTCAATGGATAGACTCGGACATCGCCATCAATTTCTCGGATCGGCATCAGGCAGGCCAGCCAGTTCCGCCCGTTGATGCTCATTGCGCAAGAGCCGCAGATCCCCTCTCGACATGAGCGACGGAACGTCAGAGTGGGGTCGGTCTCGTTTTTTATTTTGATCAGGGCGTCCAGCACCATCGGCCCACACTGGTCGGGGTCGATCGGAAAGACGTCTTCGACCGGATTGGTGCCCCCGTCCGGATTCCAGCGATAGATGCGGAATTTCTTGGAGCGCGAACCGGCGCCGGACGCAGGCCAGACCTTCCCGTTGCGCACCCTTGAGTTGCCGGGAAGTGTGAACGCGACCATGGCTGCCACTCCTGCTGCTCCTGGACCAACCAAAGC
>JAKAZJ010000553.1 GCA_021826565.1 Pseudomonadota bacterium
GTCAGCGCGAGCAGGACGGTCAGCATGGCCGCATAGCGGATCGGTGGCGACATGGCGGCTCCCGAACAGAAGGAAAACCAGTCTGCCATGCTGTGCCCAGGGGGCACCAGGACGTCGTGGCGATCCCGGGCGCTGCGGCCCTCGTCGCCCCCCAGGCCTGGGAGCGGGTCCGGCGCGGTTTGCTCAGCGCGGCGGCGGCGTCTCGTACTCCGCGATCTGCCACGAAGCCGGTTCGGCAGCGGCGCGCGCATACCATTCCGCCACCAGCGGATGCGCCCGTACCGCCGCGCAATACGCAGCCGAGTCCGCCGTCAGCTCCGGCCGCCAGGTCAGGAAGCGCGCCACCACCGGCGCATACATCGCATCCGCCGCGCCGAACGCGGCGCCGAACAGGAACGGCCCGCCGCCGCCGAACCGCGCCCGCGTATCGGCCCATGATGCCTCGATCCGCGCGATGTCGGCCACTGCTTCCGGCGTGCGCCCCAGACCGGCGAAATCCACCCCGAGATTCATCCACATCGACCGCCGCAGCCCCTGGAACCCGCTATGCATCTCCGCCGCAATCGACCAGGCGCACGCGCGCGCAACCGGCTCGGCCGGGAACAAGGCGGGCGTCCGTTCGGCGCAATACGCAACGATCGCGATAGAATCCCACACGCGCGCGCCGCGATGTTCCAGATACGGCAGAGTGCCGTTGGGCGACACCGCCGCGATCGCCGCGGTGGGGCCGGGCCGCGTCAGCGGGATCGTCACGATCTCCACATCCAGCTCGGCCAGCCGCACCGCCAGCCAGCCGCGCAGCGACCACGAGGAAGTGCGGCAATTCGCGATATAAAGACGTCCCTCCGGCATCGGCGGGGTTTCCATTCAGGGGCGAATCTCGTGTAACATCGCACCCAGCCGGTGGAAACCGGCAAGGAGGCGCGGCGATGATCCACATGTACGGCTTCTGGCGCTCGGCGGCGGCGTTCCGCGTGCGCATCGCGCTCAATCTGAAGCGTCTGGCCTATACGGAAACCATGATCGATCTCGACGCGGGCGAACAGAATCGTCCCGCGTACCGTGCGGTGAACCCGCAGGAAGCGGTGCCGGCCGTGATCTTCGACGATGCGCCGCCGATGTATGAATCCCTCGCGATCCTCGAATATCTGGACGAGATCTACCGCGCCCCGGCGCTGCTCCCGGCCGATCCGCGCGGCCGGGCGCGGGTCCGCTCGCTGGCCCTGATCTATGCCGCCGATCACCATCCGTTGATCGTGCCGCGCGTGCGCCGCTACCTGACCGAAATCCTGCACGCCGACGAGGCCGCGCGCACCGCCTGGATCCGCCACTGGTTCGCCGAGGGCCTGCGCATCGGTGAGGCTCGCCTGGCGGCCGAGCCGGAAACCGGCCGCTTCTGCCATGGCGACGCGCTGAGCCTCGCGGATCTGTGCCTGATGAGCCAGGCCATGGGCGCGCGCGGCTTCGGCATCGACCTCGCCCAGTTCCCCACCACCGCGCGCATCGTCGCCGCGTGCCTGGACATCGACGCCGTCGCCCGGGCGCTGCCGCTGCGCCAGCCGGGGGCGCCGGCGGCGCATTGAGATCGAACGGGGGCGGGTGAAAGGAAGGCCAGCGGGGCGCTGTCTCCCTGGCCTTCCTTTCACCCCCCTGTTCGGGCCAGCGGCGGCAGGCGGATCAGGGCGATTCCCAGCACGTTGAGGCGTCCGTCGCTCAGCGTCAGCGGGATAGTCACCGGTGCTCCCGGGGTGGCCGGGGCCAGCAACGACAGCACGGCTTTGGCGGTGCGCGCGGTGTCGTTGTTCAATGCCCCGTTGGCCGCCAGCGTATCCAGCGCGTGCGCGTAGCCCGCCAGTGTCAGGCGTCCCGTGCCCGCAGGCCGCAATGCCGCATCGAGATCGAGCCGCGCAGTCCCGGTCGCCGCGAGTGGCCCCCAATGCAGAGCGGCGTGCGCGATCCGCACGTGGCCATGGTCGCGCTGCCAGGTGCCCAGCCATGCCGCGAGTCGGCCCCGGCTCCCGTAGCGCGGGAGCGCCCCGGTCAGCCGCGCCCGCATTGCGACGCGCGCAATGCGCCGCCCCAACGGCCAGCGCCGGGTGCGCGGCAACACGATCCCTCGCGCCGCCAAGGTCAGGTCATGCCGCGTGGGGGTCCGCGTCACCAGGCGCGCGCGCAACGCCGCGATGCCGAGGCCCGGCGCGACGCCGGCGGGATCGGCGGTCAGCACTTGGACCCGCAGGCTCAACGCCCGCGGCCGGCCGGCCAGGTCCAGACGCAGCGTCGCGGCCAGCACGGCGGCGTGCAACCGCAGCGCGGGCCGGCCGGGCAGCGCCAGATACTGCGTGCCCTGTGCGAATACGGTCACGCGCAGGGGCAGCAGCGGCGGGACGCGCAGCACCAGCCGCGCCGCGCGCCAGCCGATCCGCCCCGGCGCCGCGGGATCGGGAAGCGTGACGCGGAACCGCGGCACGACCAGTTCGGCGGCAAACGGGAAACCGGCCCGCATCGGGCGGGCACTACTGACCTGCCAGCCGGCCGCGCGCCTGGCGTCGGCCCAGCTGGCCAGGCCGCGC
>JAKAZJ010000554.1 GCA_021826565.1 Pseudomonadota bacterium
CGGCGTGAAACACCGGAGCCAGCGGCGCACCCTGCCCGCCGGCGGCCACGTCCGCGCCGCGGAAATCATAGGCCACCGACAGCCCGGTCGCGGCAGCGAGCCGCGCGGCATCGCCGATCTGCCAGCTGCGCCCTTGGTCGGGCCGGTGCAGGATGGTCTGGCCGTGAAACCCGATAAGCTCCGCCGGTTGACCCAGCGCGGCGACGGCATCGGCGTGATGGTCGGTCAGCCGGGCGACGGCCTCGATCAGCGCCGGATCGTCGGGCGCCAGCTCGGGCGCGCGGTCCAGCAGCACGCGCAAGGCGGCGCGCAGCGATGCCGGGTAGGGCAGGGTCAGGCGCGGGCCGAAGCCGCTCACCCCCTCCCCATCGGTGTCCACCCATGCCGCGTCCACGCCATCCAGCGAGGTCCCGCTCATCAGCCCGATCGCGCGCATCCTGGGGTCTCCGGCCATGACCTGGGGCGGGGTTCGTGCTAGCCCGCCGCCGCGAGGAATGGAACCGCACGATGTCCGATGACGCTTTCCTGACCGAGGCCACGCAGCGCGGCTTCGTGTTCCAATGCACCGACACCGAAGCCCTGGCGGCGGCGCTGCGCGAGGCGCCGCTGACCGCCTATATCGGCTTCGACTGCACCGCCGACAGCCTGCATGTCGGCAGCCTGGTGCAGATCATGATCCTGCGGCTGTTGCAGAAGCACGGCCATCGCCCGCTGGTCCTGCTGGGCGGCGGCACCACGCGCATCGGGGATACATCCGGCAAGGACGAATCCCGGCGGATGCTGTCCGATGATGAGATCGAAGCCAACATGGCCGGCATCCGCCGCTGCTTCACGCCGTTCCTGCGCTTCGGCGATGGTCCGTCGGACGCAATTCTGGCCGATAACGGCATTTGGCTGAACGCGCTGGGCTATATCCCGCTGTTGCGTGAGGTCGGCACGCATTTCACCATCAACCGGATGCTGACCTTCGATTCCGTGAAGCTGCGGCTGGAACGCGAGCAGCCGCTCACGTTCCTGGAATTCAACTACATGATTTTGCAGAGCTACGATTTCCGCGAACTGGCGCGCCGCCACGGCGTGCGGTTGCAGATCGGCGGATCGGATCAATGGGGAAATATCGTTGCCGGGATCGAGCTGGGCCGGCGCACCGATGCGGTGTCCCTGTTCGGCCTGACCACGCCGCTGATCACCACCGCATCCGGGGCGAAGATGGGCAAGACCGCGCGCGGCGCGGTGTGGCTGACCGCGGATCGGGTCTCGCCGTACGATTACTGGCAGTTCTGGCGCAACACCGACGACGCCGATGTGGGCAGGTTCCTGCGGCTGTTCACCGAACTGCCGCTGGATGAGATCGCGCGGCTGGAGGCGCTGGGCGGGGCGGAGGCGAACGAGGCCAAGAAGATCCTCGCCACTGCGGCCACCGCGCTGCTGCACGGGCCGGACGCGGCGGCGGCGGCAACCGAGACGGCGCGGCGGACCTTCGAGGATGGGGGCGCGGCGGACCTGCCCTCGGTCACCGTTCCGGCGGCGGACCTGGCCGCGGGCATTCCGGCGTTCCGCCTGTTCGTGCTGGCTGGGCTGGTGGCCAGCAACGCCGAGGCGCGGCGGCTGATTCGCGGCGGCGGCGCGCGGGTGAACGATGTGGCGGTGAGTGACGAGGCCGCGGTGGTGGATGCGGCGGCGTTGCGCGACGGGGCGGTGAAGCTGTCGGCCGGACGCAAGCAGCACCGGCTGGTGCGGGGCGGGTGACGAGCGGGATGGTTTCGACCTGATCCAGCAAGCGGGCCGATTCCCGCGTGAGCGGGTCGGTGCCTGATTGACGCGCGCGGCAGCGGGTGGTCGGGTGCCCTCTTCCTGCGCCGGAACCCGCCACGATGCGCCTGTCCCGCCTTTTTGCCCTGACCGCTCTGGTCCTGCTGGCCCCGCTGGGGGCTGCGGCCCGCACCGTGATTGGCTCGGTCAACACCAATTTCCGCTGGCTCGGCCCGGACGACAAGATTGTCGTGGAGCGCTATGACGATCCGCAGGTGAACGGCGCGGCCTGCTACGTCTCGCGCGCCGAGACCGGGGGATTGTCCGGCATGGTGGGGCTGGCCACCGACCCGTCGCGCTTCTCGATCGCCTGTCGCGCCGTGGGGCCGATCACGGTGCCGCCGGGATTGCCGAACAAGCAGCTGGTGTTCTCGGCCTCGGCCGCGCCGCTGTTCAAGGCGTTGCATGTGTGGCGCATCATCGATCGACAGAAGCAGGTGCTGCTGTATGTGGTGATCAGCACCAAGCTGGTGCATGGCTCGCCGTATAACAGCCTGTCGGCGATCGCCTACGGGCCGCACTGAGCGCGCAGGCGCGCGCTGCGCAGCTGCGTGCTATCCCCCCGACCCATGCCCCCCCTTCTCGCCCTGCAGGACATCGCGCTCACCTTCGGCGCCACGCCCCTGCTCACCGCCGCCACCCTCGCCGTCGGCCCGGGAGAGCGCCTCTGCCTGGTCGGCCGCAACGGCAGCGGCAAATCCACGCTACTGCGCATCGCCGCCCGCCTGATCCCGGCCGATTCCGGCACCC
>JAKAZJ010000555.1 GCA_021826565.1 Pseudomonadota bacterium
TGACCAGAAAGGCTACGGCGCGTTCTGGGGCGAGGTGCAATCGACCGTCCACAAGGCGCTGGGCGCGATCGGCTGCGTCACCGACGGGTGCTACCGCGACATCGATGCCTGGGCGCCGGGGTTCCAGATGCTGGGGGGCATGATCAATCCCAGCCACGCGCATGTGCACATGGTCGATTTCGGCCAGCCGGTGAATGTGCACGGCATGAACGCGGCGCATGACGACGTGATCCATGCCGACCGCCACGGCGCGGTGGTGATCCCGGCGGATGCGGTCCGCAAGCTGCCGGCGGCGGTCGATCTGCTGACGCGGCGGGAAAAAGTGATCCTGGATATCTGCCGCGACCCCGCGTTCACGCCGGCCAAGCTTGCCGACGCGCTGCGCCGGTCGGGCGAGATCCACTGATCCGGAGCGGCTGACCCCGCCGAGGTTTCGCCGGCCGCGTTGCCGTTTCGGCAACTTTTGCCGGGCACAGTCTCGGCATGGACAGCTTCGCCGAGCGCTTCGCCGTTGATCCTGCGCGCGCGCTTCCTGGCGCCGGCGGCGGGATTGCCGCCTTCGCCGCGACCGACCGCCGCGCCGCCGGCCCCGGGCTGATGGCGTTGGCGGTGCCGGCCGGGCTGGCGCCGCGTGCGCGCGCGCTGGCGGAGCTGCCTGCCCGCCCGATCGAGGGGCTGCTGACCCCGCTGGCGCACGGCGCCGCGCCCGCGCCGCCGGGTGCCCCCCCGGGACATCTGGTGCAGTACGTCATCTGTCATGCGCCCCCGGGGCCGGCCTTGTCGGCCCTGTCCGGCACCTGGACCGAGGCCGCGTTGCTCGATCAGGTGCTGCGTCCGGCGGCGCAGACGCTCGCCGCGTTGGAAGCCCGCGGACTGACGCATCGCGCGATCCGTCCCGAAAACCTGTTCCGCGCCGCTCCCGGCCAACCGGTGGTGCTGGGCGCCGCCTGGGCCGCGCCACCGGCGCTGCATCAATCCGCGGTCCGGGAACCGCCCTATGTCGCCATGTGTCTGCCCGCCGGGCGCGGTGACGGACGGATCGCGGACGATGTCTATGCGCTGGGCGTGCTGCTGCTGGAACTTGCGGCCGGGACCGTCCCGCTGGCCGGGCTGGACGCCGATGCGGCGATCCGCGCCAAGCTCGCGCATGGCAGTTTCGAGGCGCTGACGGCCGGCATCCGCCTGCCCGCGCTGCTCGCCGACCTGCTGCGCGGCATGTTGGCCGAGGACCCGGAGCATCGCCCGCCGCCCGCGCTGCTGGTCGATCCGCTCGCCGCCCGCGCGCGGCGCCTGGCGGCCCGCCCACCGCGCCGTGCCCCGCACGGGCTGGCCGTCGGCGCCCAGTCGGTGGGCGATGCCCGCAGCCTGGCATACGCCATCGCGACTGTGCCGGAGGCCGGCGCGCGCGCGCTGCGCTCGGGGGCCGTGGATTTGTGGTTGCGCCGCGAGCTCGGCGATACCTCGCTGGCGATGCGGCTGGAGGAGACGTTGCATCTGCGCGCCGACCGCCCCGCCGATGCCGGTCCGGGCGCCGAGGCGCTGCTGCTGTGCCGCGCCGTTGCCACGTTGGACCCGCTGGCGCCGCTGACCTGGCAGGGGAGCGCGATATGGCCTGACGGTCTGGGTCCGGTACTGGCCGCCACCGCCGCTGATCCCGCCGGCGCGGAGCGGCTGCGCGCGCTCGGCGCGATGCTCGGCGCCGAAGCGGTGGCCGCCTGGGGCGATACCCGCGCCCAGCGCGAGGACCCGGTCCCGTATCGCGCCACGGCCCGGCTGTGGCGCGGGTTTCTGGCCCAGCCTGGCGCGGCCGGCGGGCTGCGTCGGCTGACCTATGAGCTCGAACCGCTGCTGGCTTGTGCCAGTCCGGTGGTCGCCGCGCGCGCCGTGGCGTTGCTGGCGCAGCTGCCGGCGGCGCTGGAGGCCGCCGCCTCCGCGTCGGGTCGGCCGACCGCCGGCCCGATCGATCGCGAGTTACTGGCCTTCGTCGCCGCGCGGCAGGAACTGGGCGCCGCACCACCGCCCGAAACCCTGGACGATTCCGGCCAGCCGGCGCCGCTGGCGCAGTTGGAGCTGGCCGCCCGGTTGGCCGCGCGATTCCACCCCGGCCCGCTGCCGGCGCTGGCGGCCTGGCTGGCCGCGCTTAATCCGCCCGATCCGGCGGTCTGGCGAAACCCGGCGCGACGGGCGGCGGTGGCCGCGCGGCTCGCCGCGCTGGCCGAGGCCGGGCAGCTGACGCCGATGCTCGCGCTGCTGCGCGATCCCGCGGCGCAGGCGGAGGACCAGCGTGGCTTTGCGCGGGCGCAGAGCGAATGCGCCACGCTGGACGCGGCCGTCGCGGCGCTGAGCGCGGGCGCGGCCGGGCGTGCCGCCTTGGCGCAACGCTGGGGGCAGGAACTGGCGGCGGGACTGGGGATCGCGGTTTTGGCGGCGATGCTGGGGATGGCGCTGCTTGGCTAGGAAAGCGAAAGCCGTCGCCGCCCGGCCGGCCGCCGCCGCGCCCCGCTCGTTGGCCTGGGCGCAGGGCCTGCTGTGCGGGGCGCTGGTGGCGATGGCGCCG
>JAKAZJ010000556.1 GCA_021826565.1 Pseudomonadota bacterium
TCCCGGTGCCGAACGCGAACGCCTATCCGTCCGAAAACCACAATTGCTCGCTGCAGGTGACCGCCAGCCAGGGTTCGACGGGGTCCCAGGGCCAAGGGAACCAGGGCCAGGGGAATCAAGGCTGGGGGAACCAGGGCCGCGAGGACTCCTCGGATGGTGAGGATCATTCGCACCCGACGCCGGTCTCCGGCACGATGGATTGCATGCACTCGCCCGGGGAGAGCCTCACCTTTGCCTGGGACGACATGGGCGGCCATTCGGACGACCACAAATTCGACTCCGCTTCCTTCACGGTCAGCTGCCCGGCGGCGCCCACCTCCGGCGCTTCTGGCGGGAGCTCCGGCGGGAGCTCAGGCGGAAGCTCCGGTTCCCTGACCGATGCGCTGCTGCTGATCCGCTGACACCAGCGGGCCTATCCGCAGCCGACGGTGCGCCCGGTCGGCTAATGCACCCCGCCCGCGCACGGGGTTCGAACCGCGGCGCCCGGCCGCCCACCGATTCTCCCGCCTCGGCTCGCACAGCAGCTGCGCCGCCGTCGGCCGGGCCGCCATCTGCGCGCCGCTCCCCGGGCGGATTGCATATCCGGGTTGCACAAATAGCGTGGTTCAGTCCGAGTCCAGCCGCTACCGTCCGATCGGTAGGGAGGCGCAAAGAATCTGTCTAAAATCAAGTTCGTTTCCTACAACAAGCGCCGATAAGGTAGCGAAGGTCATGAACACCACCACGTCCGTGCCGGCGACCGGGCGCATCGCCGCCCGCATCGACCGTCTGCCGCTCACCTGGATGCAATGGCGGCTCGCGCTCATCACGCAGATCTTCTGGGGCGTGATCATCGCGGCCGACGGGATCCCGGCGAAACTCTACCCGTTCATCTGGGGACCCCGGCACAGCTTCGGGGTGGGCGCGTTCTCCGTGCTGCTGGCGATGCAGTTCGGGGTCGGCATCCTGGTCGGCGAATACCTGATCGGCATTGCCGCCGACCGCTGGGGCCGGCGCACCGCGCTGCTGCTGTCCTCCTTCGCGGTCGCGCTGCCGCTGTGGCCCACCGCGCTCACCGACAATTTCGGCTTGCTGCTGCTGTTCTTTGGCCTCTCCTCGATCGGCATGGGCGGGGTGCTCTCCACCAACGTCGTGTACATGGGGGAGATCGTGCCGCCGCGCGAACGCGGACGGGTGATGCTCGCCTCCCAGGTCCTGGCCGTGATGGTGTTCGGCCTGCTCGGCAACGTGCCCGGCATCCTGTGGGTGCCCGCGCACTACCAGTGGTTCATCTACCTGTTCACCGCCGTGCCGCTCCTGGTCCTGGTGCCGCTCGCGCTCTGGGCGATGCCGGAATCGCCGCGCTGGCTGGAAGCCCACGGCCACCACGCGGAAGCCGAGCGGGTGCTCGCTGCGCTGGAGGCGGAGTGCCTACGCCGCAGCGGCCTCCCCCGCCTGCCCGAACCCGAATACGCACGCTACGCCGTGCCCGTCAGCGCGCATGTGCCGATGCGCGAGCTGTTCCGCGGCGAATACGGGCAGCGCACGATGCTGCTGCTGGTCGCCTGGATCATCGGCTACGCCGGCATTGTCTATGGCTTCACCGGCTATCTGCCCGTGCTGCTCGCCACCTTCGGCTTCTCCGCGCACCAGACCTTCGGTGCCCTGCTGGTCGCGAGCGTGGCCGGCGGCGGCCTCGGCCTGGCGGTCTCGGCACTGATCGGAGAGGCGGTCGAGCGGCGCACCACCATCGTCGCCGCGGCGCTCGTATTCTGCGTCGCCATGACCGCGCTGTTCTTCAACCATACCGTGCTCGCCGCCTATGTGCTCTCGGCAGTGTCGTGGGGCGCGATGACGGTGTGGCTGTTCAACATGTATAACTATACGGCCGCCAGCTACCCGACCCGGCTGCGCGCCAGCGGCGTCGGCCTGACCGACGGGCTCGGCCATCTCGGCTCGATCTTCGGGCCCTTGATCGCCGGCGCCGCCTTCACCGCCACTGCCGTCCAGGGCCATGTCGGCTGGTTCGTCTATGTCACCATTCCCGGCGCGCTCATCCCCGCCGCGCTGATCGGCTGGCGCGGGATCAACCAGCGCCGCGCGATCCTGGAACAGATTTCCAACTGACCCCGGGACGCAGGCCGCATGCCGCGGGACCGGGAGGGAACGATCGCCCCCTCCCGGCCGCGGGGCCCCACCTGCGGCCGGACGGGAAGGCTGAAGCGGTGCCCCGGATTTGACCGGCGCGGGACAATCCTGGAACACATCCCCGTTGATCCGAATCGGTCGGCGCGCGCGCCGACCTCCGGGCGCGCCAAGCCGCCCGCAGCCAGCAAGAGGCGACGTCCACCATGTCCTTCACCGTACTCTACCCGGAAAAGCTCTACGCCGACGACAGCGTGGAACGCCGCGTCTTCGGCGCCGACGTCAACGTGCAGGTGCGCGACACCCAGGAACTGCGCGAACTGTCGGATGCCGACTGCGCCGCCGCCGACGGGCTGATGATCCTGCGCCAGTCGGTGCAGGAAGCCGACCTCGCCCGCTTCACCAAGCTGCGCTGCGTCGTCCGCATGG
>JAKAZJ010000557.1 GCA_021826565.1 Pseudomonadota bacterium
GCGCGGCCATCTGACCATCCTGGGCGGAGCGGCGCTGACCGGGGCCGCGCGGCTGGCCGCCGACGCCGCGCGCCGCGCCGGGGCGGGGCTGGTGAGCATCGCCGCGCCCGATCCCACAGCCGCCGCCCTCTATCGCGCCGGCGCACCGGGGGTATTGGTTTCGGAAGATCCCATCGTCGCTTTGCTGGCCGACCCGCGCCGCAACGTGTTTCTCGCCGGCCCCGGGCTCGGGGGCGGCATCGCCGCCCTGCCCGTCTTGTCCGCCGCGGGGCGGGGCCTGGTGCTGGACGCCGATGCGCTGACCGCCTGCGCCGGCAACCCGGACTTGCTGCGCGGGGCCAGCGTCATCACCCCGCACGCGGCCGAATTTGCCCGCGTGTTCGGGCCTCCCGGCGCCGATCGGCTTGCCGCCGCCCGAGTCGCGGCGACGCGCAGCGGCGCGGTGGTGGTGCTGAAAGGCGCCGACAGCATCGTCGCCGCCCCGGATGGCCGCGCCGCCATCGCCGAGAACGCGCCCCCTTGGCTCGCCACCGCCGGCACCGGGGACGTGTTGGCCGGGATCATCGCCGGGCTGCTGGCGCAAGGCATGGCGCCGTGGGAGGCCGCCGCCGCCGGGGTGTGGTGGCATGGCGCGGCGGCGCTGGCAGCCGGGCCGGGTCTCCTGGCCGAGGATCTGGCGCCGCTGCTGGCCCGCACCCGCCCCGCCTGAGGCGTTCAGCCGGCGAAGGCACGCGCCCGGGCTGCGGTCAGCACGGCACGGCGGCGCAACAGTTCCGCGCGGTCGGTATCCAGCGTTGCGCCGCGCGCTGCCAGCATCGCCGCCATATTGGCCGGCGCCGGGCCGCCGGTGACGGTGCGGCGGCGGATATTCTCGGCCGGGTCCAGCGCCGCTTCGATCGCGCCTGGCGGCAGATCCAGCCCGCGCCCGAATAGCAGCCGCGCCGCCGTGTCCAGTTCGGCGGCGGTGATGGACGGCGCCTCGCGCCCGGCGGCGATCGCCTCGGCTACCACCACGGCCACGATATTATGCGCCATACGGAAGGAGATTCCGCTCTCGCGCACGATCACGTCGGCCAGCTCGGTCGCGGTGCCGAAACCGGCGGCGGCAAAGGCGGCCATGCGGTCGGGGAACAGGGTCAGCCGGTCCAGGACTTCTGCGGCCAGGGTCAGGATGCGCCTGGTGCGGGTCAGCGCGTCCAGCGCCGGCTCGTTGCCCGCGGTGACGCCGTCGGAGACATCGGCGAAGGCGGTGTTCTTCGCCGTGGCCAGCACCGCGGTCAGCGCGCCGGCGATCATCGCAGCCTGCGCCTTGATGTGTTCCAGCGCGGCCGGGTTCTTCTTCTGCGGCATGATGGAGGAGACGGCGCAGTGCTCGTCGGCCAGTTCCACGAAACGGTATTCGAACGTGCTCCAGGCCTGCAGGTCCACGGCAAGGCGGGACAGACCGGTGGTGCACAGGGCCGCGGCGGCGGTGGCCTCGGCCGCGTCGTCGCGGGAAGCGACGGCATCGTAGGCCACTTCCAGCACGCCGGCGAAACCGAGCGCGCGGGCGGTGTACGCGCGATCCAGCGGGAACGCGGTGGTGGCAAGCGCGCCGGCGCCGAGCGGGCAGGCATCGGCGCGGTCATAGGCGGCAGACAGGCGCGCGAAATCGCGCGCGAGCAGATCGGCGAAGGCGAGCAGGTAGTAGCCGAACGTCACCGGTTGCGCGTGCTGCCAATGGGTATAGCCGGGCATCACCGTGCCGGCATGGCGTGTGGCCTGGCCGAGCACCACGGCGCGCAATGCCGCCAGCGCATCCAGCGCGTCCGCCAGCGTCGCCCGCAGCGCCATCCGCCAGGTGGTCACGTGCAGGTCGTTGCGGCTGCGCCCGGTATGCAGCCGCCCGCCGGTTTCGGGCCCCAGCGCGCGGGTCAGATGGCGTTCGGTGTAGCTATAGAGGTCTTCCTGCGTGCCGTCCGCGCCGAGTGCGTCCGGCCCGGCTTGGTGCAGCGCGAGCAGGGCGGCGCGGATCGCGGTGGCGTCGGCGGCGGCGATGATGCGCTGGCGCGCCAGCATGTCGGCATGAACCAGATGGACCCAGATTTCGTGGTCGAACAGGGCGGCGAGAGCGCGGGTCAGCGCCGGGCCGTAATAGCTTTCGATCAGCGCGGGTGAGGGCGGGTGCTTGACGCGCTCGCGGATGGAGACTTCGGTCATCGGAGGAGTTCCAGTTCCTGATACTGATACTGAATGATAGGGACAGTCAGGTAGAATCACGCCGCTACCCCGTAGGTGCGGTTAGTTGGCGGCATTGCCCGCTGGCAGGAGGTTGAAATGCCATGCTGTCGAAGGCTTTCCCGGCACATCCCGCAGGAAGAATGCAAAGGCCGTTGTGTGGGATTGCCCAAACGTCTTGTATGCTAGGCACCCCTCAAGCATAAGAGTCTGTCCGGGATCATGCCGTTGCCCTGCCTAGCCTTCGTACCATGAACCGGATTGATGCAAGCAACACATAGGCACGGGCTTTTCGGTTCAGGCACTCCCAGTCCTTGGCGAGGCGGCGG
>JAKAZJ010000558.1 GCA_021826565.1 Pseudomonadota bacterium
CGGGGGTACTCCTGCAAAAAGGGTGGCGTGTCCGGGATCACAAAATCCGCTCGGGCTGGCAAAGACCGTCCTTCAGACGGGCCAATCCGACGACACGGCCCCCCGCCATCGCGCGCACCAACCCCCCATCGGGGGCGGCAGCGCCGGGAATCCGACCCATCAGCGTCACCAGGCTGAGCGCCTGGCCGTTGGTGAGCAGAACCGCCTCTGCCTCGGTCAGGGCCAGCGCCGGGATGTCGGCCAGCGCGGTCGCGACCGGACGCAGAAGCTCCGGGGAAGCGGGCGTCGTATGGTCCGAACCGATGATCTTGTCCAGGGGGATCGCGTCGGCCTCGGCGAACGGCCCCACCCGCAGCCGGCGCAGCGCGGCGATATGACCCAGCGAACCGCAGGCGGCGGCCAGGTCGCGCGCCAGGCTGCGCATATAGACGCCTTTGCCGGACTGCACCTCGAACACCGCGGTCTCGGCGTCCGGGCGGTCGATCAGGACGAAGCGATCCACCCGCGCCGGGCGGGGTTCCAGCACCGGGGCGCGGCCGTCGCGGGCCATGTCGTAGGCGCGCTCCCCGGCGATCTTCACCGCCGAGTAGGCGGGCGGGATCTGCAGGATATCGCCCTGGAACGTCGGCAGCGCAGCGGCGATGGCGGCATCCGAAGGCCGCGCGGCGGTGCTGGCGGTCACCTTGCCGTCGGCGTCGTCGGTGTCGCGCGCTTCGCCGAACCGCAGCGTGAACCGATACAGCTTGGTGCCGTCCATCACATACGGCACGGTCTTGGTGGCGGCACCGAAGGCCAGGGGCAGCACGCCCGTGGCGAGCGGATCCAAGGTGCCGCCATGGCCCACTTTCTGCGCGTCGAACGCACGGCGGACGCGGTTGACCACGTCGGTACTGGTCAGCCCCGGGGGCTTATCGATCGCCAGCCAGCCGTCGAGCGGCCGGCCGCGGGGCTTGCGGCGGGGCATGAAGGGTCTCCGGCCATGCGGGATGGGCGCGCGTTCTGGCACGGCTGGCGCCACGGGGGAAATCGGGTTCCGCGCGCAGCCGAAAATAATCCCGCCCCGCTGCATCCAACCGCCCGCCCCGACGCGATCCCCATCACGCGGCCTGACGCCGCGCCACTTCTGGGAGCACACGCCATGACCCGATCCAGCCTTCTCGCCGCCACGCTGCTCGCCGCCGCCGCGCTGGCGGGCCCGCTGCTGCCGTCCGCCTTCGCCGCCGCAGACACCGTCATGGTCGGCGGCCAGGCCATGTATCCCACCAAGACCATCGTCGGGAACGCGGTGAACTCGGCCGATCACACCACCCTGGTCGCCGCGGTGAAGGCCGCCGGCCTGGTCGGCGTGCTGAACGGCAAAGGTCCGTTCACCGTGTTCGCGCCCACCAACGAAGCGTTCGCCGACCTGCCCAAGGGCACCGTTGCCACATTGCTGGAACCGAAGAACAAGGCGGAACTGACCAAGATCCTGGAATACCACGTGGTCGCGGGCGATTATGACACCACCCGGCTGCGCGCCCTGATCCTGAAGGATGGCGGCTCGGTCACGCTGAAGACCGTGGAAGGCCAGCCTTTGATGGTGATGATGAACGGGTCGGACAATCTGATGGTCAAGGACGCCAAGGGGGGCACCGCCGACATTACGGTGGCCGACGTCACGCAGTCGAACGGCGTGATCCAGGTGGTCGATCACGTGCTGCTGCCGTAACCGCTACAGCGGGCGCAGGACCCCGCGGTAGATTACCGGCCCGGTCGGCTTGCCGGAAGGCGAGCCGCCGGCCGGCTCCACACTCACCAGCAGCTCCGCCCCCGCGGCAATCAGGCCCTTCTCCGCCCCCCCTTCTTCCCCCGGAGGCGGGCCGCGGCGGCCGCCCTGGGGCAGCGCGCCGAGCGGTCTCGGCGCGCTCGCCCCGCGCGGCAGCACCCACAGCTCCATCTCCCGCCCCACCGGCAGCACCGGGATCGCGGCGATCGGGCGCAGCACCAGCCCGGCGCCGGCCCGCGCCACCGCGATGAAACCCGCCCCACGCCCGCGCCCCGCCAGCACCGCCAGCACCGCCGGTGCCGGGGCGCGCAGCAGCATGATCCCCGCCAGCGCCGCGGCCAGCGCCAGCGCGCCCGCCGTGCTGCCCTGCCAGAATCGTATCCCAAGCGGCCTTGGGGCCACGGGGCGCGGCGCCGGCATGGTCGCGGCGTCGATCCGCCGCCACAGCCCCGGCGGCGGGGCGGCAGGCGCGGCCAATGCGGCAAGCGGGGTCAGACGCTCCTGCCAGGCGGCGACGGCCCGCGCGAAACCGGGGTCGCGCGCCAGCAGCGCCTCGGCGGACTGACGCTCCGCCCCCTCCAGCGTGCCCAACACGTATTCGCCGGCAAGACGATCGCGGTCTTCGGACTCGCTCATGGTTCCAGACAGGCCCGAAGGCTCAGCAGGCTGCGGCGGATCCAGGATTTCGCGGTCCCCAGCGGCACCCGCAGCGCCTGCGCCAGTTCCCCATGTGACAAGCCATCGACGAAGGCCAGCACCACCGCGCGCCGCCGTTCCGGG
>JAKAZJ010000559.1 GCA_021826565.1 Pseudomonadota bacterium
CTCGATCGCCTCACCCATCACTGCCATATCCTCGAAACCGGCAACGACAGCTTCCGGTTCAAGGCCAGCGCCGCAACCACCAAAGCCGAGAGGAAAAAGTCATGACTTGACCCGTTCCCCGACCAAGAAACACACTCGCAAGACGGGCCAGTTCTCGGTGAAAACCCCCGGTCAGATCTCACTGAAAATCAACACACGCACGCCCTGTGCGTCCTGCTTGCGGGCCTTCGCATCGGGCGTGCGGTCGCCGGCGGGAACGACGCTACGCCGCGGCGTCCGCCACCTCGGGCGGCTTGCGGAAGGCGATGGCGAGCCGGTTCCAGCCGTTGATCGCCACCACCGCATAGGTGAGATCGACCAGCTCCTTGTCGCCGAACTCTCGCCGTGCGGCTTCATAAACCGCGTCCGGCACGTGCCCGTTGGTGATCAGCGTTACCGCCTCGGCCCAGGCCAGGGCGGCCCGTTCGCGCGCGGTGTAGAGCGGCGCCTCCCGCCAGGCAGGGAGCAGGTCGAGGCGTGCTTCGCGCTCGCCCTGCGCACGGGCATCGCGCACGTGCATGGCGAGGCAGAAGGCGCAACCGTTGATCTGCGAGGCGCGGATCTTCACTAGCTCCAGCAGCGTGGACTCGATCCCGCTGCGGTTCACATAGGCCTGCAACCCCGCCATTGCCTGGCGGCCGTCCGGGGCCAGCCGGTTGGCGTCAAGGCGTGATGTCATCGGAACCTCCACGGGCCGGCGCCACCGGCCCTCCGCATCTGGCCGTCGTGCCGGCCGTGGCACGACTGACGCTAGCACTGCGCGATGCCGAGGCAAGTCTCTCCGCCGACGCGTGCCGGCGGCCCGCCTTCACGGCGCGTCGGAGCGGCGGGCCCGCGGGCGGGTGAGCGGCCCGAAATACAGGACCACGAACAGCCCGGACGCGCCGCTCCGGGCCGCACCGGCCAGCACGAGCAGCAGCAGCGTGTCATCCCCGGCCAGTGGCGCTGCCAGCCGCAGCAGCGCGGCGCGGCTCACCAGAGCATAGGCCTTGCAGGTTCCCGGCCCGGAGTGCAGCGCCTAGCCGGTATGGCCCAGGGTGGCGCGGGTCATCACCGCCAGGGTCATGGTGCCGACCGCCCCCATCGCCAGCCCGTGCACCGCATCGGCCCGCGCCAGCCATCCGGTCAGCCCGGCGATCCCGAGCAGCAGGAATCCGCCCGCCCGCCAAGCGTAGCCGACATGCAGCACGAGCAGCAGTGGCTCCCGCCAAGTGCGCCAGCCCTGCCAGCGCGCGAGGCGGCCGAGCAGCAGTACCCCGGCGGCGAGCGCCACGCGATCCACCGTCCCGAACGGCGACGGCATCCGGGCAGCAGGGCGCGCACTCGCCAGCCAGTTGCGGGTGGAACTAGAGATCAACCGCCCGCCCATCATGCTGATCAGCAGCAGCACCGCCACGCCCGCCCGGTTGTCGCCCCGCGGGTGCGAAACGATCCCGAGCACGCCGAGGTGCACCCAAGCATCGGCGGCCAGCGGTCCGCTGAGCGCGGCGAGGATCGGCAGGTTGCGCCAGGTTGCGTCCGGCCAGGATCTCGCGCCCCATCACGGCCACGAGCGCGGCGGGAAAGGCAAGATCGAGCGGTGCGGCCACCGCCTCGCCCGTCCAGGCCGAACCGAACACCGCGACGGTGGCGAGGCCGAAGCCGAACACCATCTCGTGCCCGTGCCAGACGAGCGGCGGGAATGCGCTGGGCACCTGGGCGATTCCGGCGAAGGCCAGCAGCCACAATGGGATGCCCACCGTCGCGGCGCAGCCGACCAGCAGGAAGAACGGGCGAAACCCAGCGGACAGTAGGGCCGGACCCTGATGCGGACGATAGCGCGGGATGGCTGTCATCGGTTGTGTCCTGCCTCTCGGGTGGGGATGGGCTTCACCGAAAGGGGGAGTGAGCGCAAGATCGCCCGGGGTATTCCGGCCGGAGTACGACAGGTTTCTCATCGCGTCTCTCGCCGGCGGGAGGATTTGGTATGTCAGTTGCCCGTGTCGCGGTGGTTCAGGCCGCTCCAGTCGTGTTCGATCGGGACCGCACGATCGAAAAGGTCCGGGATCTCGCCGCCGACGCGGCGCGCGGCGGTGCGGGGCTGGTGCTGTTCCCGGAAGCCTTCGTCCCAGCTTACCCGAAGGGCCTCGATTTCGGAGCGCGTGTGGGTTCGCGCACGCCGGAAGGGCGGGAGGATTTCCGTCGCTACTATGACAGCGCCGTCGATGTCCCTGGGCCGGCCTGCGCCGCGCTTGGCGCCGCGGCGCGCTTGGCGGGCGTCCATCTGGTAATCGGTGTGATCGAGCGCGACGGCGGGACGCTCTATTGCACGGTGCTGTTCTTCGCTCCGGACGGAACTTTGCTGGGCAAGCACCGGAAGCTGATGCCCACTGCGGCCGAACGGCTGGTCTGGGGTTTCGGCGACGGTTCCACCATGCCGGTACTCGACACTCCCGTTGGCCGCATCGGCGCGGTGATCTGCTGGGAGAATTACATGCCCCTACTGCGG